>QHXH01000294.1:1300-7105 GCA_003222855.1 Acidobacteriota bacterium | reverse complement strand
GCGAATGAACTGCCGCGTGACGCCAAGCTCGTTGCCAACCCGCGAAGTCAAATCGTCCTGGATAAGAATCGCGATGTTGAGCGGCTCGCTTACGCGCAGTGCGTCGCTGTTTCCATGCGCACTCGCAGCCGAAGCAGCCGCGACGGTAATAGCGAACAAAAGTGAGGCAAATACTAAGAGTGAAGAAATTTTCTTAAACATGTTTTCGTACCTCTAACTGAGCGAAATCTGCTTTCGCCTGGAATTCATGATTTGTCTGGGTCGATTTTAGGATGCTTTTCGAGGCTTGAAGGTTGGCAGTGTCCGAAGCCCGACCGTTAGGGAGGGCAACTCACGGGTCGCTCTTCTTTAGTGTAGTGACGACCAATGGTTGCCCTCCCTAACGGTCGGGCTTCTGGACACTACTTATGCAGTTGGCAGACGCCGCTCTCATCGCAAGGTGGCGGCACTCCGAACAGCGTATAACGTCGCGATGCCAGCCAGTGATAGAAAATTGGGCCAAGTTTGGTGAACGGCCACACGGCAAGGATCGGCGCCAGCCACTTCCAGCGCGGCAGCACGCGAACAACTTCGATCCACGCAAAGTAACCTTTGTACCAACGACCATGAGGCGTACGCACGTGCATCTCTTCCGCCATTGCTTCGCGCGTGTGCGGCATGGCGCGTTTGAGGATTTCCGGATCGTTATAGTCCAGCCATTCAAGGCGATGATGGCGATCTAATGGTTCGACGCGCGCCCGCATCCACCGGCAGAGATTACAGTTGCCGTCAGTGTAAACTTCGATCTTGTTCGCTTGAGCTAATACCATTTTTTCAGCCTGGGCCAGAGACTCGTAAGCGATCCAAACTTTGCTCCGTGACAGAGAAAGACCGGGATGCGCCGTTCCAACGCGTATGGATTGTCTGACATGCCTACGTATTCAACCTGCTCGAACAATTCGGAGAGCCTCTCTTTCTTATCACCCAGAACAATCATACAGTTGCCGGAGTAACCTCGCGGCCCCCAGAGAAAATAGGTTTGGTGGCCGCTGAGTGCCTTCGGCAAACCATAACGCTGGCCGAAGAAATCGATGGCTCCGGCTTGCCCATAATCCTGGGCAAAGATCGCACAATCCGCCCTCTGCTGAGGCGGCACTTGCGACCAGGCCTGAGCCGTCATTGCGGTCATCTCTTCCCAGCCAAATTGGTCGGCATAATGCTGCGGGAGCACAGCGCTTTCATGACTGCGCTCGCTGCGCGGAAGTTTGAAAGGCAATCTGTTCATGTACGAAATGAATTGGTCCACTGACAAAACTGGAACTACGATAGGCGCGAACCAGGCGCCTCCGGCCAGTAGTAGTATGATTATCGCCGGCTTCAACCACGCTTGCCGGGTGCGCTCAATACCGCTCTCGATCACGACCGCTCCCGCCGCTAACAGCATCGGATAAATTGGCGCGAGATAGTAGTTCTTACCTTTGAGTACCACGAACGCCGTAAACGAGATTAGATAACACCAACCGAGCAACCGGTAATCTCTCAGTCGTTGCGAAAACAATAACGCAAGCCCTCCTGTAATCCAGATCAAAGCCGTCAGTGGATGCAACAGTAAAACCTGCTGCATGAAAAATTGGACGGGGGTGAGCTGCACGTCTCTGCCGCTGACCCGGATGTTGTGCATCAATTCGAGGAAGGGCCAGTGATTGCGAACGTTCCAGATTATGTTTGGCAGGAAAATCAAAAATGCGAGGCCCCCCGCCATCCAAAACCACTTGCCTATCAAGACGCGGCGATGTTTGGTCAGGAGCAAGCCGATGACAATTCCCAAACCAAAGATCGCAATCGAATATTTCTCTTCCAACCAGTATCGTCCGTCACGTTTGATTGCGAGGATCGCAAAATACGCACAGCCCATCCACAGGAGAGGTTCCAAACTGTTGGTTGTGAGCAGACTGCCCGCGGAGAGATAAATCGGCGCAATCAAAACTGCGATGGCAGTCAGGACGAGGGCGAACCGGCGTCCGCCGAACTCACGCGCGATCAGTGCCGCCAGGACGACGACCAGGGAAGAAGCAAGAGCTGGAAGAAACCTGATGCTGCGCAGCGAATCTCCCAAAACGATTCGACTAATGCGAACCAGAAAAGGCAACAGTGGTGGTTGATCGACGTAACCCCAGGCGAGATGATCGCCACATGACAGGTAATCAAACTCGTCGCGGAAGTAACCGTAGCGATTATTGAAGATGCAGTGAAGAACCAGTTTAGCGAAAGCAATCCCAACAACGATCATCATCCCGCCGGCAAGGAACTTTTGCGTGTGATGGCCGGCTTCAATTCGCAATGTCGGACGATTCAGTTACTTATGCCGCCTCGCACGATACATTAACGCTCTGCTCGCATCAAAGGTGAACGAAAGCCGGTAGTGGCCTAATTAGCAGCGGGACGGTCCGCCGACAGGATGAGGTCAGTACCGGGAGCGGTAGCGACCGGGTCGTTGTGCAACGTGCCTGAAATCGCGAGAGGGAGACCCGGTCGCTACCGCTCCCGGTACTGACCTCATCCTCAAATTAGGGCACTACCCGAAGGTCCGGCCTTGTGCCCGAGCTTGTGATGGCAAGCAAGAATGCTTAGAAAGATCTTCTTAATCAGCCTGGTCGCGATTATGGCCGTCGGCACGGTAGCGATTGCACGGTACCCGCACCGTCGAAACTCGAGCGTGTTCTTAAATTCTCCATCGAGCCGAGACAAGCCGATCGCTCTCGCCGATATTAAGACCGACATGCTGATTCCTGCCGGCAGTGCGCCGGTCGCGCCCGCCTTTGCCGAAGGAAAATGGATCAACTCCGATCCATTGACGATCGAGAAGCTGCGCGGCCGCGTGCTGCTCGTCGAGTTCTGGACTTTCGGCTGCTACAACTGCCGCAACACCCTGCCCTCGGTTAAGGAGTGGGACCAGCAGTTTCGCGATCGCGGACTGACTATTATTGGCGTGCACACGCCCGAGTTGAGCGAAGAATACGATCTCGATAACCTCCGTCGCGAGGTTCCGTCCCTGGGAATCAAATATGCGGTCGTCACTGATAACGATTACAAAACATGGAAGGCGTACAACCTCGAAGCCTGGCCCACGATCTTCGTCATCGATAAGCAAGGCCGCATTCGCTGGCAGCACGTTGGCGAAGGGCGTTATGAAGAAACCGAGAGTGTAATCAAGGAATTACTGGCGGAGTAAACAAAGGGGTCGCGTCCTGCGGTTTGCAGGAGTCACTCTTACGGCAACCTCTCAGCGCGATAGTCCTGTCCACCATAGCGCCAAATCAATTGCGTAACCTTGCCTTGATTGTCCCTGGCGAAAACGATCATGGACCAAAAGGGGCGATCGAAGAATTCCGTTTCTGATTGCGGAACTAATGTCGCGTTTGCGCCAGGCGCGACCATTAGCAACTCACCGTTCTTTTCTTCGATCGCGTAAACACCGCCGGGCACAAAGAAATCAGGCCCGAACTGATAGCGACCTGCATACGACTCAAGCACTTTCGCATCGACACTCGGTGGCTTCACTAGTTTCGGAACTTCGTAAGGCTCTGCGAAAACAATCTTCGCTAGATCACTTCCGATGATGCTGGCGGTTGGCGTGTAAGTGTTCGCGAGCACGATGATGCACACGTCATCGTCGACATATCGCTGGAAATCGGAATTGAACCCAGGACTGCGGCCGTTCATGCGCACGACATTCCGATTCAGGCGCTTGCCGTTGAACCAACCATATTGTTCGTGGAACATCTGCTGCAATGAACTCTTCTTCAGAATCTTTTCCGTGTAGAGTGCGCGGTCCCAACGAAAGAGATCTTCCACCGTCGAGTAGATCGATCCGTTGCCGGTCTTGATTGACCAATCGAGATACGGCGCGTTCTCGAGACTCGCAGCACCCGCCGGGACATAGCCTGATGCTTTATTGGCAATTAAGGCGCTCGCATCGCCGTCATGATTCGTGTCGCGCAATCCGAGCGGTTCGAAAATATTCTGATTCAGAAACTCTCCATACGTTTGGCCGGAAAGCTTCTCGATAATGTACGCGAGCAAGTTGTAATTCGAATTGCTTTCCGTGTATCCGCGGGTGCCCGGCTCGAAATCCAGCGGCTTCTGCTTGAACATCGGAATCAGATCGCTCGGCGTGTGTGGAAACTTTGATTGATTGTTGTACTCAGGAAAGTTGTTGACGTTCGGAATGCCCGACGTGTTCGTCAACAAGTGATGCAGCGTGATGCGATCTCCATTGGGATAATCTGCAATGTATTTCGCCAGCGGATCGTGAACATTAAGTTTGCCACGCTCCTGCAAAATCATGATCGCAGCCGCAGTGAAGGTCTTTGAGACAGAACCAAGATGAAATTTTGTTTGCGGCGTGTTCGGCGCGTTCAACTCGTAATTCGCCATGCCATAGCCTTTGCTGAAGACTATGCGCCCGCCTTTCGCGATCAAGATCGCTCCGCTGAAGCCATTTAGATCGAGATATGGCTTCAGATAAGCGCCAATTTTCGACTCGATCGTCCGGTCAACTCTAGCGGCCGTGTGGGCATTGACCAGCGACGGGCTCGCGTTCGGCCAAAGAATGCCCAGGAGAACTGTCACAGAAACGATTGCCTTCATGAGAATTACTTCACCAGCGGTCAAAGCCTGAACTCGAGACGCCGGCTAGTATCCTATCGCTGCTTGCCTTTGCCAACTGCGCTCGGATAAATTATCGCCTAAATCCGCAGCCACATCCCTTTTCATTCAAGGTGAAAGTCGCAGGATGTCTGTCGCCTGAAGGGAAAGGCAATTTGATCTCTGAAAGGACCGATTCGCTCTTATGAAAGCCTACGCTACCGAAGCCATTCGCAACCTTGCGGTCATTGGACATGGCGACGCAGGGAAGACGCAACTGATTAGTTCCCTTCTCTACGTCGCAGGCGCCACGCCCCGCTGGGGCAAAGTCGATGAAGGCACCACCGTCACCGACCACGACGAAGATTCAATCGCCCGCAAGATCACGCTCAATACCGCACTCGCCCACCTGGAACATAAAGAAACCAAAGTCAATTTGATCGACACGCCGGGATATGCGGCGTTCGTCTCGCACGCGCGACCGGCGTGTCGCGTTGCCGATTGCGGCATCGTCGTTGTTGACGGCGTCAAAGGCGTCGAAGTGCAAACGGAAAGGGTCTGGAATTATGCGAATGAATTCATGCTGCCGCGCATGATGGTCGTTACCAAGTTAGATAAGGAGCATTCAGATATCGGTATCGCGCTCGATAGCGCGCACAATGTTTTTAAACGGGCGATCGTGCCTTTCACTTTGCCGATCGGCAAGGAACACAACTTTAAAGGCGTCGTCGACGTCGTCCACATGAAGGCATACGAGTTCGATGCGAATGGCAAAGCCAAAGAGATCGATATTCCGTCCGAGGGCCGCGATGTAGTTGATAAGACACGCGAACGTTTGGTCGAATTGGTTGCGGAATCAGATGACGCGCTGATGGAAAAGTATTTCGATCAGGGCACGCTGGATGATTCGGATGTGCTGCCAAACATCGGCACAGCGATCGCCAACAGCAAACTTTGTCCGGTGTACGCCGTTTCGACCACAAATCTGGCCGGTCTTTCGACGCTGCTCGATCACCTTATCGAATTCGCGCCCGATCCGGCCCATCACCAAGCCGAGCACGGCAAGAACGAAAAGGGCGAAGAGGAATCACGCAAGTACTCAAACAGCGAATCGTTCTCAGCTTATTGCTTCCGCACGATCGCTGATCCATTCGCCGGACGCATTAATGTCTTCAAGAT
>QHXH01000294.1:0-1194 GCA_003222855.1 Acidobacteriota bacterium | reverse complement strand
CAGACCGGCGACACGCTGTGCGACAAGGCCCACGCGATCATTTACGATCCGGTTCAATATCCGGAGGCGGCGATCGCCTTCGCGATCGAACCAAAGTCGCGCCAGGATGAAGAAAAGATCAGCGTCGCCATACACAAGATACTCGAGGAGGATCCGGCGCTCTCTTTCACCCGCGACGCGCAGACAAAAGAGTTTCTGCTGGCCGGCTCAGGCCAGGTGCACGTGGAAACGATCGTCGACAAATTAAAGAAGCGCTACAACGTCGAAGTAATGCTGCACCCGCCGAAGGTGCCTTACAAAGAGACGATCACTCAGCGGGCCGAAGTGCAGGGCCGGCACAAGAAACAAACTGGCGGCCGCGGACAGTTTGGAGACTGCAAAGTTATTTTTGAACCATTGCCGCGCGGCAGTGGCTTTACTTTTGAAGACAAGATTTTCGGTGGCTCAGTGCCGCAGCAGTTTCGACCCGCGATTGAGAAAGGAATCATCGAGGCCGCTTCCCATGGCGCGATCGCCGGTTATCCGCTGGTCGATTTCAAAGTGCAGTTAATCGACGGTTCGTATCACAACGTTGATTCTGACGAACACAGCTTCCGGGCCGCCGGCCGCAAAGCGTTTCGCAATGCGATGGAAAAGGTGAAGCCGACGCTGCTCGAACCCATCATGGACGTAGAGATTACTGCGCCCCAGGAATGCAGCGGCGACATCATGGGCGATCTCAATTCGCGCCGGGGCCGGGTGCAAGGCATGGACACGTGGGGCAAAAATCAGTTGATCAAGGCACAAGTGCCGATGGCCGAGATGCTCAACTATCAATCGACGCTGAACTCGATCACTGCCGCGCGCGGATCATTTCACATGCAGTTCTCGCATTACGATCCGGTGCCGGGTCAGTTGGCGCAGAAAATCGTGCAGCAGGCGAGGGATGAGGGCCGGATTCGAGTCGCGGAAGAAGATTAGTGACGCAGATGAAATAGCAGTTTGGGTTTAGGATTGATTTGTGATCCGTTCTTTTCGAGATAAACAGACCGAGGCAATATTTCATGGCCTTAGCAGTCGCCAATTTCAAGAGATTCAAAGAATAGCTCAACGGAAGCTCAAACAACTGAACGCCGCGGCTCAACCCCGTGATTTGGCGATGTTTCCTGGGAATCACCTTGAGGCATTGAAAGGTAATCGTCGCGGACAGTATAG
>QHXH01000293.1 GCA_003222855.1 Acidobacteriota bacterium | reverse complement strand
AAAAACATAATATTAACCGTTCTCTTAACTGTTCTGCCGGCCAATGCCGCTTTGGCTCAATCTGAAAGCAAAGCGGTGCCATCCAAACGAAGTGTTGAGGGTCAATTGATTGAACTGGAGCGTCAGTTGTCTGAGGCGCTTGTAAAAGAAGATGCCGCAGTCCTTGACCGTCTGTGGAGTAACGATCTGGTCTTTACGTTCCCTGATGGCAAGGTGTCTAACAAGACACAGCGACTCGCCGGTCAAAAACCTGCTGCTCAAGGCTCACAATCTGACTCAGAAAACAGTAACGACGAGGTAAAGGTTTACCTCTACGGTAACACTGCCGTCGTGACTGTGCTCTCTACCTGGAGCGGCAAAGAAAACAATAAAGCGTACAGCAGTCAGTTTCAGGCTACGCATGTGTGGGCAAAACAGCAGGGACGATGGCAGCTCGTGGCGGCACATGTTAGTCCGGTAAAAAAGTGAGTGGCTGATTACGATGCCGCAAGAAACCGATCTTGCTTTTCGTGATCTTTCGCGTGATTTAGCGGATCGCGTGCGGTGAGCTGACAAAGATTCGATCCACGAAATCACACGAAGCACGAAGGAGCTTCTGTAAAGTCATTGAGAGCCGCTCTGGGCTGGCTCTTAAAGGCTTGCGGATCTTAAACTGCACGGAGGACTCGGACGTAGGAGACACTCGCCCGCATGATAACTGTTGCTAATCGCCTTTACGTCAAGCCTGAATATGCCGACGCGTTTGAGAAAGTGTTCCGCGAGCGGGCCGGATTGGTTGATAAGATGGAAGGGTTCATTTCGAATCAGATCCTGCGCCCTGTAAACGAAGGCGATCCTTACGTTGTTTTCACGACCTGGAACAGCAGGTCGGACTTCCTTAATTGGGTACGCTCCGACGCATTTGTGAAGGGTCACGCTCAGTCAGGCACTTTGCCGAAAGACGCTTACTTCAAGACCAACGTTTTGGAATTGCACGAGGTATTGCAGGATTCCTCTCGACCCGATCTCGCTCCTGAACCGCATGGCGGACCGTTTAATATGCACTAGACAGTGGGCATGGGCCATAGAAGAATCATCTGTTATCCGAGCAGCCGATCGAATTCGTCTTTCACCACCCGGTAACATTCGCAGACGGCATCTTCCAGTTTCTGGCGGTCGAGGATCTGAATATGGCCGCGCACGTAACTGATCGCTCCGGCATCTTGCAGGCGGCCGGCAGCCACAGTCACGCCTTCCCGGCGCACGCCTAACATATCGGCAATTAATTCCTGGGTCATGATCAGTTCGTCTGCCTTCACCCGGTCGTGGCTTAACAGGAGCCAGCGGCAAAGTTGCTGCTCTACTGCGTGTAGACGATTGCAAACGGCTGTTTGTGAGATCTGGGTAATCAATGCCTGGGTATAGCGCAGCAGCAAGTGTTGGAATTTTCCACCGAGCGCGAATGCGTCTTGCAGTATCTTCGCCTTCATCCGCAGCGCGCCGCCGGCGCTCTGCACAACGGCACGGTTGGGCATGGTGCCGCCACCCATGAAGAGAGCAATCCCCACCACACCATCATTACCCGTCAAACCCATTTCAGCGCTGGTGCCGTTTTCCATTGTGTAGAGCAAAGACACGATGGAGTTGGTAGGGAAGAAAACATAATCCAATTGTCCGCCAAATTCATAGACAACTTCGCCTAGAGAAAACTCGACCGGCTGCAAACCTGGACGGAGCCGTTCATATTCATCAACCGGCAGGGCCGCCAGCAGGCGGTTTTCAACTGGCTCATTCGGTGTAACGAAGGTGGACATGAGTCATTTCTATAATGGAATAAGCTAAGCTCCCAAACTTTCATGTCAAAGTTAATCTGAATTTTAGCCGAAGTGGGATTGGCTTTCAAAAGGGTCGCGTCTTAGTTTGACTTTGTGCGTCTTTGCGCCTTGGCGTCTTGCGTGATGCCACCTCTTGATGCAGGACGTTTCACGCAAAGGCGCAAAGCCGCAAAGAAAAACCGCAAAGTAGGTACTGATGCAGTTTGGTGAGGTGGCACGGGCGTCCCGCCCGTGAATCACGCGCAAGATGCGCGTGCCACATTCAAACTGCATCAGTACGCGCAAAGTAAGAACGGATGCTACTGATGGGCTATTGCACTCTCTCGATCTGAGGCCAGCCGCGCTTCGCGATCGAGTATCTCAACCGCCTTCGCAAATAGCGCATCCGCCTCGTCTGGACTATTTCCGACCGCGGTCAATCCCACGCGGCCGTGCTCGCCGAGCGCGCTCATCATGTGAAAGACAATACCGGTCTGCCGTGTTTGATCGAAATGGATGTTGTGACGCGCAACAATGTCGAACAAAT
This sequence comes from Acidobacteriota bacterium, assembly GCA_003222855.1. Lineage (GTDB taxonomy): Bacteria > Acidobacteriota > Blastocatellia > Pyrinomonadales > Pyrinomonadaceae > UBA11740. The sequence continues at coordinate 1,387 of QHXH01000293.1, read as the reverse complement.
CGTCGGGCGTGAATGCGCGATACAGCGGCGAGTCCTGGTGATCGCTGGCCACGAAAGATTTCTGTTGGCCCAGGGCAGTCGTAAAGACTCCTTTATCCGCGTCATACGAGCCGTCGGTGAGAAACTGGAGCGTCAAAAATGGGTGCGTCGTTCCTCCCTTGCGCAGATTTATCTCGATCGCATAAGACTTCCACTCGCCATTAGCTTCGCGAACGCTCACAAAGTCGATTGCAAAACGTCCCACGACTCCTTCGCGTGCGAGACGCGCCCCGACCTTTGCGGCTTCGCGCATGATCGACGAGGCGTAAGCGGGATCGGCAGGAAAACGACATCCGAGAAAAGTCTGGCCTGACGCGCCGCCCAACACCTGATCGTGAGTCGAAAGTTTCTCAACCTGGCCCAGCGGCGTGACACGAAGCTGCGCGCTGGGACTGCGAAAATCTTCACCGATAATTCTCTCTTCTACGATGCCACCGCGTTCAGTTAGTTTCCTGACATAAGATTCGTAAGTCACACCGGGCAACTCAAACTTCATCGATTGAAGACGATCGAATACAAGATCACGTTCGGAAGTCCCGGGAAAGATGAGGCCCTCCAGGCTAACCAGGGCATTCCCTTCCCCGGAAACGCCTTCATTAAGTTTCACCAGCACCTGGCGCAACTCAGGTTTTTGCGCGCGCATGTCAGAAATCGCCGCGGCGACATCGTCTATGCTGGAAAGATTTTCGACGCCCAGCGGATAAGGCACGCCTTCTTCAGCAAAAATCCGGCGGCTGCCGCTCTTTGTTCCCAGCGGAAAGAATTTCGGATCAGCGCCATACATCGGAATGCCGAGCCTGATGGCGAGGTCGCGCTCGAGGGTCGTCGTGTTGTACGGCACCAGATGCGCTCGATCGAAATCAACGATTAATGACCGGATCTGTTCAATCAGCCGCGGGCGCTCCAACAGTTTGATACTCAGCGGCCGAGTCGAAGCATCCAGGGGCGAAACCAGAAATAAACGCTTCCGAGCGTGGCTTGAGATTACTCCCGGCAGAAGATCCAAATAGTAGTCAATAATGTTCGGCTGGATCATCTGCGAGGTAACATAGATCAGACGAGCGCGTGGTTGTCGCAACAGCAACAGCAAAAACAGAAAGCGTTCTTCATACGCCTGCAATTCCGAACTGGAACATTCGAAATCGATCGTTAACGACGGCACCACCACGATCGTCTGCTCGTCCTGATTGAACGATTGGATCGATCGCCACAGCGGCACCAGCTTCTGCTGTAAGCGATCGAATTCGCCTTCAGCTTCTGACGATGTCAGACCGAGTGTGGGTATTGGAAGTTCGTGGTTCATGTCTGTTAATAACAAATCTGGCCGGCGAGGTCAGTACCGGAAGCG
>QHXH01000800.1:1226-2497 GCA_003222855.1 Acidobacteriota bacterium | reverse complement strand
CGACAAATTGCCAAAAACCTGGTGGCCTCGGTCGCTTATGTGGGATCGCGGGGCAAGCACCTGGTTGAACGAATCGAGGGAAACACTCCCGTTCCAATTGTGTTGCCGGGCGGAGTGCCTTGCAACGCAGGGGCAGTTAGCGCCACAAACCCAATTCTTCCGGCAGGCACTCTCTGTACTCCAAAGACCGCGACCAGAAGAAATCCGAATTGGGATGCTATGCAAACGCGCAGCTTGAACGGACTTTCCTGGTACGACTCGATGCAGGTATCAGTGCTTCGGCGATTCTCCGCCGGTCTGCAGGTGCAAGGAACTTACACTTGGAGCAAGTCGCTCGATACGAGTGCTGGTCTTTTTAGCGAGGAAGCGGACAACGCCGCGACCGGGGTTGAGATTCCCGACAATATTCGCAACGAGAAGGGGCTCTCCAAGTGCTTTATGAACTGCCATTTGGAAAGGGTGCTAAAGGCGCAGGCCGGCAGTTGCTCAGTGGATGGCAAATCGGAGGGATTGGAACGTTTGTAAGTGGTAATCCCTTTACAGTTGAGAACTCCGGCAATCGCTCGCAAGACCAGGCGACGGGATCGAACTTCGCCGACCGTCCGAATCTGGCCGGCTCGAGCAACAATCCAACGTCCGGGGTTTCCGCCGGCTGCACTTTCGGAACGGGCAGCATCGCGGCCGGCACCCCACTAGGAACGCCGAGCCACTGGTTTGATCCGTGCGCGTTCGTGCCGCAACCTCTGGGAACGTTTGGTAATCTGGGAAGAAATACTTTGATCGGACCGGGGAGATCGACAATTGATTTCCTCGTCAACAAGCATTTTCGGATCTCAGAGAAGCGCGAGCTGCAGTTCCGCACAGAAGTCTTCAACCTTCTGAATCACCCCAACTTTGAAGCGCCAAATTCCGCGAACCGGCGCATCTTCGATAGTAGCGGGAATCTCGTGGCCTCAGGGCAACTTACAAACACGACGACAACGTCTCGACAAATTCAGTTCGGGCTCAAATTTATTTTCTGAGGGTTAATGAGTTGGGCCTAAAACTGGTTCTGGTCTGTGGATTATTCGTTATCTTCGCGATGGTTCCATTCTCACTCGGTAGAATGAGCGCGGATAATTCCATGCGCGACAATCAAATCGATCCGTCATGCATGATTACCACGGAGTCAGGCACAGAAGTTTGCCTCGACGATGCGACGGAGTTTAGCCAAACCGGATCGAAGCCCGAGCCTCAACCCTCACAATCGAAAATTCTCGGTGGCGATATTC
>QHXH01000800.1:0-1163 GCA_003222855.1 Acidobacteriota bacterium | reverse complement strand
TCGTAGTAATGGCTGATACGAATCGGAAGAGCGTGGTGAGCTACGATCGAAACCTGAGCATGAGGAACTCTGGTGAAACAAGCGACATGCGTCGGCAAATCATCGGTCCAGAGACGAACATCGGCTTCGTTGCGGGCGTCGCGGTTGATCCTGGACGACGCGAACTTTACGCCGTCAACAACGATATCGAAGACACGATGATGGTTTGGTCTTATGACGCCGAAGGCAACGCAAAACCATCGCGCTTGTTGGCGGTGCCGCATCAAGCATGGGGCGTGGCGCTCAGTCCGTCGCGAAATGAAATTGCTGTTTCAATCGAGCTGCAAAGCGCGATCGTCATTTATCGTCGTGAAGCGATCGGTTTGGAGGCTCCTGTTCGTTACCTCCGCGGCGCACAGACCGGAATGGCCGACCCGCACGGCATTTATTGGGATGATAAGAACAACGAGCTTGCCGTGGCGAATCACGGAAACCTTCGCGGACTTTTGAAAAACACCGGCATGGGCTGCGAGCAGGTTGCCGCTGCCAATGTGCCCGATGAAGGCGGCCGGTTTCAGCCGCCTTCCATCACGTTCTACTCAGCGCACACAGCTTGATTGGCCCATGGGAATCGATGTCGATGGCGTTCATGACGAAGTAGCGGTTGCGAATAACGGCGACAATTCAGTGCTGATTCTTCGGCGCACAGCAACCGGTGACGTGGCGCCGCTGCGCACGCTTCGCGGTCCGCGAACCGGAATCAATCGTCCAATGGGTGTGAGCATTGATCCGAAGAACAATGAAATTTGGGTTTCGAATTTTGGCGATCACACTTCTTTGGTGTTCGCGCGCGACGCGAGCGGCAACGCGACGCCCAAACGAATTATTCGCAGTGCTCCAGCGAGCGCGCCATCTTCCGGATTCGGCAATCCGATGGCGGTTGCCTATGATTCGAAACGCGAAGAGATTCTGGTGCCGAATTGAGTAAGCCAACCGCGCATCGCGGCGTTTGCCCGGGCGGCGAATGGAAATGTCGAACCGAAGCGAGTGATTTCAGGACAAGCATCAAAATTGGGGCGAAGCGTTCATGGCATCGCTTATGATCCGATTCATGACGAGATCGTCGTGCCCAACGCATTGGCTGATGCCATCCTGGTTTTTCGCGCCGGTGCCAAAGGCGACGA
>QHXH01000292.1 GCA_003222855.1 Acidobacteriota bacterium | reverse complement strand
AGGCGCGGGTAGTTATGCAGTTTGATTTTCGGAGTGTCTCATTCACACCGTGGCTTTAGCCCGGTGGTTAGCAGTGGGTTTTAGATATGAAGAACCGTTTCAAGGGTTTTCCTTCGTAGTCTGGGCGAAAGCGGTTGAAACGGCTGCTTGGGTTGCACAGCGTCTGGTGATCACCGGGCTGAAGCCACGGGTGTGAATTAAAAGGCCAAACTGCATTGGTACCGAAGGCGTGAAATGTATTAGCCCGGCCCAGCGGGCCGGGTAAGAGTTAGGCAGATCGACGGAGCGGAACCGCGGCGTTACAGAACCGCAGTAGCGAGAGGGATCAGGGCGCCTACGCTGAATCTATCAAAGCAAGCATTGCGCTCGACTGAATAGTTGCGTCTTTATCCCGCTCGCTACCGCTCGCGGTTCTCTAAAGTCAGGCGCACTCCTAATCACCCAGCGGACTCCATAAAAGGCTTTTTGTGCAAAGCTCTGAATCATATGCTCACCTAACCCGAGCCGTTGGCCCGGGGCTATTACATTTGGCAGCGACGTTCACGCCCTCCCATACGGTCGGGCTACTGCCGCCGCTTCGCGTTCACACTTAGCAACACGACACGACCTGTATCAATGTCTTTCGTGTGACTTCGTGGACCGTGTTTTTCCTCCTGACTAAAGAACCGCCGCTCGCCGTCTCTCTCAAACTTGCCCGCAAGTTTGCCCAGCGCTGCCGTTCTTCCAGTGTGTTAACAGACTCGAAACGAACTGAGGAGACGCCGATTACCATGAAGTCAGTTACCCGATCCACGCGCAATTTTGCGCTTTCCTTTACATCGTTCGTCATTTCCGTAGTCACCGTGATGGCGGTGATTTCGGTTCTGGCAGCCTGGGGCAACAGATCAGTCAGCAGTGCTTCCGCGTCGCGTACCGGATCGGCAAGCACCGCGAAGAAGACGATGCGTTCGTTCGGCTCGGAAGACGAGCTGAAGAATTATTTCCGCCAGCTTGCCGAAGAACGGAGGCGGGCGCAAACAGCACGGACGAAGTCTGAAGCTCAAGCGCCCGCGCCGGCGACCGCTAATCAAGTCGCGACCGGACTCGCGAAGGCCGATGGGGCCGCTGCAAAGGACGAGTCGATTACCAACACCCAACACGCGGGCGTGGATGAAGGCGGCATCGTCAAGCTGCACGGCGATCATCTCGTCGTGCTGCGACGCGGCCGTCTGTTCACCGTGGCGATTGGCGACAATTCTCTCAAGCCGATCTCGAGCGTCGATGCGTTTGGGCCGGACATCGATCCGCGCTACACCTGGTACGACGAAATGCTCGTCTCCGCCGACACGGTGGCGGTGATCGGTTATAGCTACGAACGCGGCGGCACAGAAGTTGGCCTGTTCAGGATCGATCGCGCCGGCAATCTCGCCTATCGATCAACTTATCATCTGCGCTCGAACGATTATTACTCGTCGCGCAACTACGCCAGTCGTCTGATCGGCAGCAAGTTGATCTTCTACACGCCGCTTTACCTGAATCCTTATGCAACCGATCCGTTTGCTCAATTTCCCGCGGTCCGCAAGTGGCACAAAGGGGCCACGCCGGCTGAGTTTCAGCGCATCGTCTCGGCGACTCGGGTTTATGTTCCCGAGGGCAAGCTGAATTCGAGTTATGGATTGGCCTTGCACACGGTGACGGTGTGCGATCTCTCGAACGACGATTTCAAGTGCGATGCGACGGGCGTCCTCGGCGCGCCGGGTCGCGTGTTCTATGTTTCGCCGGAATCAGTTTATGTTTGGACCACCGAGTGGTCGGGTTATGGACAGCGAGGCGGCCAGCACTCGATGCTCTATCGGATGCCGCTCGACGGATCCGGCCCGAGCGCGATCGGTGTTTCCGGTAGCCCGGTCGATCAATTTTCATTTCTCGAAAGTGAAGACAAGCATTTGAACGTGCTCGTGCGCACGGATTCTTCCGGCGACGGCATGTGGGCGGCGGAAAGCGCAGCCGGCGACATCGCCTTGATGCGGCTGCCGCTTTCTCTCTTCAATGACGGCAGTGATAACGCTTCGTCCTGGTGCTACCATCCGTTGCCAAAGCCTTCGGGTTACACCTTTCAAAATCGCTTTGTCGGCAATTATCTCCTGTACGGAACGGGGAGCGGCTGGAGCGCGCCGCAAACCAACAAGCAGTCGAGCCTGTATGCCGTTCGCTTTACCGACGGAGATACAAGTGAGCTGGAAGTGAATCACGGCGTCGATCGAATTGAAGCGCTCGGGTCAGATGCGATCGTCGTTGGCACTGACGGCAAAGACCTGCATTTCACCGCGATCCGTTTGGGTGAAGCCCCGAAAGTGGCTGATGAGTATGTTCGCAAAGACGCATCGCAGGGTGAGCTGCGCAGTCAGGGATTCTTCTACAAACCGGATGGGCCAGACTCCGGCGTGCTCGGTTTGCCGATTAGTGTTCCCGGTCGCGCCGGTTACATGAATCTATTTCAGAGTTCCGCGGCGATTCTTTTCCTGCGCAATCAGTCCTTGCACTTTGAAGAGGTAGGAGAACTCGGCGCGCTATCTGAAAAAGCCGTCGACGATGCGTGCCGCGCTTCGTGCGTCGATTGGTATGGCAACTCGCGACCAATCTTCGTGCGCGGTCGCGTACTGGCGCTGCTGGGATACGAGATCGTGGAAGGTGACCTCAAAGAAGGCCGTATGCGCGAACTGCGACGAATTAACTATGCGCCACAGCGCGTGGCGATTACGAAGAATTAGAGATTGGCTTATTATTCGATAGAGGGCCAGCCTGAAAATCAGGCTGGCCTTTTTTCAGGCCGCTCCGCTACGGACAGGCGCTCAAGACTGTGTAAAGTGGCCCATCGTCGACTGCTGCCGCGCCGTTCTGTGAGTGAGGCACGGTGACTTGTGCCGTAACTGTCGTGGAGTTGCCCGAAGAATCAGTCACCTTGAAAGTGATCGTGTAAAACCGCCCGTTGCTGTTCCCCATCCTTTCCGCACGCAACTGAACTGATTTGCAGCCCGGCGCGACGACGATATCGTTGGTTGTATTGCCGTCGCCGCCGCTGTTGTTCGGCTCGTCACTGCTGACGCTGGCGATGACTACGCTGTTGATGTTCACACTTGGATCGCAAAGATCACTTGCACTTGCAACCAGGTCAGTTACTTTCACAGTTGCGTACTTATGGTCTGGCGACCACAAAGTAATCGTGTTTCCGTTGAGCGTAATCACGGGCGGCGTGATGTCCTTAACCGTGACCGTAAAGCTACAGCTTGAGGAGTTGCCGGCGGCATCCGTCGCTGTCGCGTGCACACTCGTTGTTCCCACCGGGAAGCTCGAGCCTGATGCATGATCCAGGGCCACGGACGGGACCGAACAGTTGTCACTCGATCCGACTGTAAATGTAACC
>QHXH01000291.1 GCA_003222855.1 Acidobacteriota bacterium | reverse complement strand
AGAACCAGGGTGATGCTGTCGCATTTTGTGCGTAAGGCACGCAGTGGCATTTCTCATTTCAGCCGGCGCGCGATCATGAGTGTCCTGTCGGGTATCACTCAAGTTGAGCAGCGAGCGTTACTCACTGCTGCCGAACAAGCTGGTATTGGCCGGGTGTGCATGATCGAAAATGGCTTAGCCGCGGCCCTGGGCGCAGGCGTCAAAATTGAGGATACGCGCGCCTCCGCGATCGTTGACATCAGCGGGTCGACCACCACCGTGGCCATTATCGCGAATGGCGCTATGGTCCACGCGCGGACCGAGCGAATCGGAAGCTGGGACATTAACGCGGCGATCATCAATCATGTGCGGCGCCACCGCGGACTGGTTATTGGTGAGCAAACTGCGGAGCGTCTTAAACTTGAGCTGGCTTCAGCAACTTTGCCGGACGACCTCGGGCAACAAATCACGATCAAGGGCCGCGATGTTTTGACCAGCAGTCCCGGGGCCCTCGAAATCACAGCCGGGGAAGTCTATCCTGTGGCTCACGAAGCGGTTCGCAAGATAGTTGAAATCATCTCTACCACGCTCGCTGAGCTTCCTGCTGAAGTAGCTGCAGACATATATGATCGTGGGGTCATTCTCACGGGTAACGCAGTCCAATTCAGCGGGTTGGACACTTATGTGCGCGAGCAGACCCGGCTGCCAGTCCGGATTGCGGATGAACCCAGGTATGCAATTGTGCGCGGACTGGAACAGATGTTCGCTGAGCCGCTTTGGCTTCGCCGGGTGATGCGGTGCGGGCCTCAGCTTTTTGATTTCGAGCGAGACGCCTCTGCGCTTGAAACTTAAGTCATTAATTCATTGACTCATTGGATCAATAAATCAATCTGATATTGAAAACCGCACAAATCGCAGACCTGACCCCATTTCCAATAAACCAATGATCCGAAAAGCTACTGATAACGACTTCGAGGCAATCTTCGCCATTATTAATGATGCGGCAATTGCTTATAAGGGAGTGATCCCTTCAGACCGTTGGCATGAGCCATACATGACAAAAGAAGAGCTTAAGGAGCAAATCGAGGAGGGCGTGAGATTCTCCTGTTACATTGATGACGAGGATGACAATGAAGTCATCGGAGTCATGGGAATTCAGGACAAGACGGACGTCATGCTAATTCGTCATGCCTATGTAAGAACCAGGCAAAGGAGCAAAGGCGTCGGCACATTCTTACTGCGGGAGCTGATACGCGATACAACGAAGCCGATTCTGATCGGAACGTGGAAAGCAGCCGCCTGGGCAATAAGTTTCTATGAAAAAAACGGTTTTTGTCTGGTCGAGGAAGAAGAGAAGAATCGCCTGCTAAAGAAATATTGGGCGATACCCGATCGGCAAATTGAGACTTCGGTCGTGTTGGTGGACAAAAACTTTGCTCATTGATTCATTGGTTCATTGAATCATTCAACGCAGTCCGCGGTTCAATGAATCAATGATTTAATGGATCAATGATTCGCTTATCAAATGGGTTTCCTGCTTCAAAAAAGGTTTTTGCCGCCGGCCGCTAATGCGCGTGTGGTTTGATTATTTCATCCAGCAGATCCGGTTGTGTCGCATCGCGTTCCAAATGCGGATAACGCTCGCCGCCGCGATAAGCCACTTTGTAGTTTTCCTGGAAGCTGCCATTCTCGACGCGCAACTCGATCGGCGTCGCTGCATTCTTCGTCGACGCAATTGCGTCGTGCAGCGCATCAGCCGACCAGCCGCGTCCATTCACTTCGACTATCTTCATGCCGGGCGCGAGTCCGGCTTTTGCCGCCGGCAGTTCCGGATTGACGTCGAGTACCGCACCTTCCGAGTTCACGATTAACCCAATCGAGTAGGAAAGGTTCATGAACTTCCGCTGTTGCTCGTTAAACTTCACTTCCTCGTTTGGCTTCTCGTCATAAACCAACTTCCAGCCGCCGCTGGTAATTCCAGCCAGCGGCGCGCGCGCATTGATTAGGTTGACGCGCTCGTTAAGGAATCCGCGCCAGTCGTAAGGCGTCACCTCGTTGAGGGTGTTCACGATGTCGTCGAAGGTGTAGGTCTTGACCAGGGGCCCGCTGTCCTGGCCGCCGTGAAACTTGTGACAGAAATCATCAAGCGATAACTTGCCCTGACTTTGCCTGCGGATAATCACATCCGCTTCCATCCAGAGCAATAGTCCCTCGAAATAATAATCGACCCGCCGGCGATAGTTCATCCACGCACGCGGTGACGAATAAGTAAACTGGACCGCGGTCGCGGTATCCACCAGCGGCCGCCATTTACGGCCGGACTGATTGTCCATCTCCGCGGCAACTGCGGCTATTGACTCGCGAAAGTTTTCCGGTGTCCAGAGGCCACTGCGCGCGGGCAAGACTTTTCCGAGATATTCAGTCAGACCTTCATAGACCCAAAGCAGGTCGCCGTGCATAGGTGCTTCGAAATCCGGAATCGTGAGATCGGCGGGCCGGCGATACTTGCCATTCCAGGAATGAGTGTATTCATGGCCCAGCAAATCGCCGAGATCGATCAGTTGGCCCGGATCGCTCAACGCTTTTTCGCCGACGCCGTCTTCGCTGGATTCGTGATGCTCGAGGCCCTCGCTGCCGCCGACGTCGCTCAAGGTCAAAAGGAAACGGTAGCTGCGATAATGACGCGCGCCAAACAAAGCGTTCGCTTCCTTCACCAGATTTTGCCAACCAAGCAACGTCTCCGGCTTTACTTCCAGAGCGGCGGGCGAGTCTGCCACGATGTCCATCTCGTGTAACAAAGGCGCTGACGCGAGCGTCACCTTGCGAAAATTCGCGCCGGCGATCAATGGTGAATCAACCAACTCTGTCAACGAAACTTCTTTGAACTCGACTTCATCCCGCCGCTCTCGCCCGACCGGCAGCGCCGTCGCAAACTTCCAACCGCCCGGCAACTTGATCGATGTCGCCACGCGAACCGAGTCGCTGTTCACGCCGCGCGGATACAGAAGCAGGCGGTTCCATTTGACGCGCGCCAGCCGCGCACTCATCGTGGTGCCGGGTTGAGAGACATCGTCGAAGGCGATCTCCAGCTCGCGGACACCCGCCGGAACCTCGCAGTGAAAAGCGAACATCTCCACCGCGTCGCGTGTCCATGGGATCGACTTTCCGTTGGCACTTAACCGCAGGCCGGCCATGTCGTTGATCGGGCCGGTGGGACTATGTTCACCGGGAATCCACTTCGGATAAAACAACGAAAGCGGGCCGGGGTTAACCGGAATTGTCAGGGTAGTATGCAGAACGTTGCGGGCGGCGTCGGAGGCATCAACGTTCATCCTGATGCTCACCGAAGTTTGGCCCAACGCCATCAGGGCGCAAAGCTGAAGCAATAGCAACAGCATCAGGAGACGTTGTTTTCTATGGTTCTGCTTGATCATCTTCTTCATGCTGTTATCCCTCCTCAGAATCGTTGCCAAATGATCCGCAGCAACGGAGACTTCTACACAGCCGCCGGAATAAACGGAAGCGCGATGTAAGTGTAACGACGGAGTTACATTCGGCAAAGGTGCGCTCACGCGCACCCTAATCGCAACGGGCCTTGGCCCAGCCAAACAACAAATTGAGGCCGATCTGTGCAGCTCACAGTCCAAAGCGCTGTCGATATTCGGAGGAGACGATGAACGCCTTGACCATCTCCGCGTTCGCATAATTGCCGTTGAACTGGTTCAGCTTCGTCAGCCAGAAAATATA
>QHXH01000290.1 GCA_003222855.1 Acidobacteriota bacterium | reverse complement strand
GCTCTTCCTCGCGCTTCGCCTTGATCTTGACGCCGTACTTGAGCAGATCGGACACGAGCCAGATATCGCCGGGCGAATAGCTGTTGACCGGTTTCCCGTCGGTGGTCTTCGCCTTGAGGTCGCGGCCCTCGATCATGACCTCGGCGATGCGCCCGGCCTTGACCTCCTCCATGAATTGCGAATAGTCCATCACAGCCTGGGTCTGCTGGCGCGTGTTGAACTGGTTGAACACCGTCATCAGGACGAGCCCGATCACGAGCCAGATCACGAGGTTCTTGAAGAGGTTATTCAACTTCCTTCCTTTCTTGCCACCTACAGGTTACGACCATTCTAAGCCCAAGCAGGTTCAGGAACCAGTGCGGGCCTTCAGGCCCTTGCCCAACAAATACATCTCGCTCGAGCCGCCGCGCGACGCACCGGGTTTTCGAGAAGAAACATCGATGAAGGCGCTGCGCATCGCCGCCAGAAACTCCGGATAACCGGCCCCCTGGAACACCTTGACCAGGAATGCGCCATTCCGCTTCAGGTGTGCCCGGGCGAATTCGAGCGCCAGCTCGCACAGGTGGATACTGCGGGCCTGGTCGGTTGCGCGCACGCCGCTTAGATTGGGGGCCATGTCGGAAACCACAAGGTCGAGCTTCTTTCCGCCCAGAGCGTCCTCGAGTCGCTGAAGCACGCCCTCTTCCCGGAAATCCCCGCGAACGATCGTAACTCCAGGTATCGGTGCGATTTCAAGCAGATCCACGGCGATGACGCGACCCGCCCGCCCAACGCGCTCGATGAGCGCTTGCGACCAACTGCCCGGCGCCGCGCCGAGATCGATGACTGAATCGCCGGAATGCAACAGCCCGTCCCGCTTCAGGAGCTCGAGCAGCTTAAAGGCCGCGCGCGATCGATACCCCTGCGCCTTCGCGCGGTGGACATACGGATCACTCACGTGGCGCTTCAGCCACGCGCTGCTGGATTTGCTTCGGGGCATTCTCTAGACTTTCTCGATGCCCGGATTATCGCCCACCCGGCGGCGCGAATTGAAGGCGCGGGCGCACCCACTAGATCCGGTCGTATTGATCGGCGGAGCCGGATTGTCGAGCGCGGTCCTTGCGGAAATCGACCGCGGTCTGAAAAGCCACGAGCTTATCAAAGTGCGCGTTCCTGGCGCCGACCGCACCAAGCGCGAAGTGATCTTCGCGGAGATCTGCAGCCGAACCGGAGCGCAGCCGATTCAGCACATCGGAAAGGTCCTCGTCCTGTTTCGTGAGAACCCCGAACCGTCTCTCGGTTCGCTCCATAAGAAGCGCCGCGGGCGTTAGTGTCGACCTTGCAAGGGTTCACGGCCTGTTCGATCAAAGACTTAACCTACCCAAAACCATCTATCATCCGCTGCGCTTTTGCACGGCAATGCTAAAACAGTGTTCGCACAAACCTTTTTGAATGAAGGTTAAACTGCTCGCCGTGATAGATGGTTTTTCGGAAGATGATTGAACGTTAGATTGCGCAAATGAACGCGGTGTGTCCGAATTGCAAAAAGGCCATTTCCTGGTGGAAGTTGCGCAATGAATTTGCTTGCCCTCATTGCGCTACTCCTCTATCTGCCAAAACCGCGGGCGCGTTCATCGCGACCGTCGTTCTTTGGATCCTGGCTGACATTCCTGTGAAGTTGTATCTCTTCGAGGCCTTCGGTACCGAAAGTCTCACTGGCTTATTCGCTCGTGTCCTTGTGAGTGGCGCTGTTGGCTGGGGGCTGGCATTCTTCATTGTTGGCAGCTTCAGCACTATAACGGCACGTCATGCTCCGTAAGCCACCAGCGCAATCTAACAACGCGTTCGAAAACGGACGCTCAACGCGAACGTTAGCGCGCATGAAAACCTTGCTTCTCCGTCTGGTTCGTAGGTTACTGATGTGGTTGCTTGGGGCTCGGGCTCTCGTGGGCCTTCCCATTGGCCGCGCTGGCTACTGCCCTTCACACGGCAGTTCTCATTCGCAGGCAGCAGCATGCCCACTAACAGCGCAGCCCACCCGGACGCGCGCGTGAGTGTTCCGCCTTGTGATGGCCACGCGGCGCGCCGGTGCCTGCGAACGTTGGGCCGCTATGTGACCCTTGAGTAGTAAATGAACCTCACTTCCACGCTTCGTTCGTTACTTCCGCTCGCTATCCTTCTTAGCAACTGTGGTGGTGCTGGTGTCGACGGTGAGTTTTCCTGTCCTTTGCGCCCAGTGCTCATAAGGGAGCCTAGCCTCAATGAACCGGCTTATTGTCAGAACTTCTCTTCAACCCTGGTCATGAAAGACCGAATGGGGCAGCAAGTCCATCAGTTTTCGGCTGGAGAGATGATTTCATTTGAAAGTGCCGTGACCAACAACAGCGCCAATGCTGTAACCATCACCAAAACCGATGGGTGCCCACAGGTTTCTTTCGAAGTCTACAGCACAGCAGGCAATCCCAATATTGTGTGGGGCAGCTCCGATGGCATTGCCTGCACGCAGGCGTTGGAACCGGTGACATTTGCCTCGGGCGAAACGAAGATATTCTCGGGAGAATGGGATCAAACATTCTGCGGCAACACACAGACACCCCCAGGGCAATACAGAGTCAGGACGCTAGACTCGACGGAGTGCTGGGCGCGAATTGAGCACGAAGTGACGTTAACTCTGCAATAGGAGATGCAGTGGCGGCCCAACAACGCGCTTCACTCGGACGCCCCCGCCTCGCGGGTTTCCCTCGCTCGCGATGCGCGCTCGGCGCCGGCGAGCGCGGACGTTAGGTTTTTTCTGAGCGCAAGGAATATGAGGGCGACTATCGGAATTCTCGTGTTGGTTTTTAGCGGTCTGTCGCTAGCCGCTGACGAGTCCGCGATCCTTTCCATCCGAAAGGAATACCAATCCATCCAGAACGCCCTACCCTCATTAAAGGGCGAAACCGTCGATCTCCCGGATTACTCAACCGAAGGGGCGGACGCGACAGCGTACCGGGATCGCACAGGCAATATTCGAGCGTTGAAGGCTGGGCTTTTTTTTGAGTCGGGAAAACAATACGAGAACTTCTACTATAAAAATGGAATGCTTATCTTTGCCTTTTACCAGTTTCATCGATACAACCAGCACCCCGGCATAACGCCCGAAATTGCAAAAAAGGAGTGGATGGAACCCTTCGATCCCAAGAAGACCACGATCACCGAGGATCGATATTATTTCGAGAAAGGAAAAATGATTCGATGGCTGGATCAAAACAAGAACGAAGTCAAACCGGATAGCAAGGAATTTAAGGAAGCTGAGAAAGATGTAACAGGCAGATCCAATGAAATGCTTTCCAAATTCAAGAGAAAAACCTAACTGTCGCTTGGAGGCGGACGCGGTGAAACCACGCAATGTTTCCTGTGATCTTTGTGTCCCGCGCCGCTCAAGCTGGCGTTAGAGGGCATGATGGAAAGGGGATTCGCCGACCGTTTCGCCAAAGAATGGATCGCGGCGTGGAATTCACACGACCTCGAACGCATCCTCGAACACTACGAGGACGACTTCGAGATGTCCTCGCCCATCATCGCAACGCTCGATGGCGAACCGTCGGGAACGCTTCGTGGTAAGGCCGCGGTCCGCGCCTATTGGGCCAAGGCGCTACAGAAAGTGCCACACCTACGCTTCGAGTTTCTCACCGCGCTGGCGGGCGTGGACAGCGTCACCGTCTATTACAGAGGACACCGCGGCCTGTCCGCCGAAGTGCTCCATTTCGGTCCGCGCGGCAAAGTGCGCGCTGCGTTCGCACACTATGCGCAGGCGTCCGCGTAGCATGCCCTCTAACCACCGGCTCGGCACAGAAAGGAGAACTTCCG
>QHXH01000289.1 GCA_003222855.1 Acidobacteriota bacterium | reverse complement strand
CCGCCAACCTCGAAAGTCGCGACCGGTTTCTAAAAACTGTTTGTGCGTTCGGTCAAATAATCAGCTTTTCGCACGCAAGTCTTGCCCGGTCGCTCTCCCGACAGGTCGGGAAAGCAAGGGTACAGGCGCACCAGTAATAATAATAGTACATGCGAGTCACTGTTCTGGAGTCTTGCACGCAAAAACTATAGGCGCTGCCTGAAAAGAGTGTCAAGGAGCTAATGAGACGCGGCTCTGCCGCCTGATGTGCGGAAAGCCTATGGCTTTCCGTCTCGGACATTTCATGAGTCCGAGGCTGCGCCTCGGAGTGAGTGAGAGGCGTAGCCTCTTGAACCAGATTATTTTAGTTGCCGGAAAGGCAGAGCCTTTCCGCACATCAAGCGGCGAAGCCGCCAAATCACCAACTTGTCAGAAATTCTCTTAACGTCGAATACATTGCCTCAAACGAATCGGCGCAGAACAAAATCGGTTGAAAATGTGTCGGATCGTATTTTTCGGACGATGCCGCTTCGAGATCAAACGACCGCAGCTCAGCGTCACGCATTTCATCCAATTCTCCGGCCGATGACAGCAGACCCGTGCCGTAGGCTTTCACCGCGCCATTTTCGCGCAGCACGCCAAACTCGATCGTAAACCAGTAAACTCGCGAAAGGTTTTCCAGCGCCTGCGATGAAGTCGTTCGTTTCACAGCTTGTCCAAACAAACGATTGAGTTCGGCCAGCCGTTCGCTCGCGAGCGTCACGCCGTGGCCGATGATTTCATGCACCACGTCGGGTTCGGGCGTATATAAAGGCGTGGAGTGGTGACGAATGTATTGCGTGCAGAGAAAGACTCCGTCGGCCAGGTTTTCCAGAAACACGCGCGGCTGAACCAGTCCGGCAACAGGTTCGAGCCGGAAGCCGCTGATCGCTTTTACTTTTTCGTTCACTTCGCGCAGTTGCGGAATCCGATCAGGAGCGAAGTCCAATTTATTCAGACATTCCCGATACTCGGCGCAGGCATGTTGTTGGTGCGCAGGCTGCAAAGCTTTCCAGATCGTGGACCAGACGTGATGCTCGTCCGGAGTATAAGGAGCGTCAGGAATGGGATCGCCCGGTTGATATTTCATCGCGATTTGCGCGATTTGATTGCGCCGGCGGCGATACTCCGGATCGCGAAAGCCGGGATGGTCGGGATCGAGTTGCACGATATCATTTCGATCCGCAACGGATTCATCGGCGCCAGCTGCGATCGGACGCATGTCGCCGTGATCTATTAGGATTGAAGATTGACGTTCCGCCATATGACCCCCTCCGATCATTTGGGCTTAGGATTTAGAGCTTAGAGTAAGACGACCAACTAAGCTCTAATGGCTAAGCTCGAAGCCCTTTATGAAAAAACTAAACCGGCCATCGATCCTTCGCTCGGAAGGACCGATGGCCGGTTGAACTTGTCTGCGAGTTTCGCTTACTCGTCTCGCGACAGCATCGCCCGACCGTCCCTCCCAGTGGAGAGCGGACAGTAATAACGATAGCTGTAGCGTTGACTCATCACTCTTGGCATGCTCCGGTTCGTTGCGCGCAGACCCAATGTAAGCGTACCGAAACAATCAGTCAAGCAATTTTGCGACTTCGGCGACGATGTGGTTTGATTGCGGCGATGGCAGTGTCAGAAGCCCGCGCCTAAGCAAGGGCCACTGTCCAAAGTTGCCCTCTCTTTACGGTCG
>QHXH01000288.1 GCA_003222855.1 Acidobacteriota bacterium | reverse complement strand
CTTGATTGAAGATCGCGAAACGGGTCGCTCACGCGGCTTTGGCTTCGTCGAGATGCAAACCAAGGAAGAGGGCGCTGCGGCCGTCGCGCAATTTAACGGCAAGGAATTAGCCGGACGTGCGCTGAAGGTTAATGAAGCCAAGCCCCGCGAAAATCGCGGCGGCGGGTTCAACGGTGGCGGCGGCTCGCGCTATTAATTAGCGCGTAATCGCTTCTCACCTAAAGCCTCTGGCGGATTTTTCGCCGGGGGCTTTTTTGTATTTGGGGGCGCGGAAAGAGAGTTGTACGTTTGAATTCACCGCCCGATGCGGCTTGATTCGTTTATCGTTTCGTGTGATTTCGTGGTTAGCGTTGCCTCGTCAATAACAAACCACGAAATTACACGAAGCAAAACCGAATCAAGCGTGACGAGAATCATCGAAAAACAAAATATCTGGCACCCTTTTAGAGGGCGTCACTTATGATTGCGTTCCAAACGGTGGTTTACGCTGTGCTCGAACCCTAATATCTCGCAGCCTTACAGGCTGGCATTCAGGCACGCGCTGGGTAATCAATGTCCGACGGGGATGCGTTGAAAGCGGGTCCTGCCTTCAGCGTCCTGCCAGGAGATATCCAGGATGTAAGGATTAGGCGCGCCTTCGACGGCTTGCAACCGCGACAACTGTTGGCGATCGTCCTTGGTAACCTTTCCGTTGATCAAAGTCGTGTGTGAAAAGACTGACTTTTCTGCCGGCAGGATGCGCTCGACACAATCAAAACGAATGTGAACTTGCGCCGGTCCGACGGCTGAACTTTCTTCGTTCTTCAGAAAAATAGTCAGAATCTCGACGCGCTTGAGTGTCTGCTGGGTCGCATTGGTCAGTTCCAGAAAAAGACCTGGGCCGTCTTCGAGAAATCTGTAAGTAAAGGGTCTCGGTTTTTTAATAGCCATTTCTGCTCACTTTCCGCCTTAGGCGTTCGCTTCAAGTAGTAGTTCCGAAGGAGCGTCAAAACGGATTGTGAATTTGATGATGGTGATGTCTTGGCCGTCCTTGTAAGACAGTATAACACGGTATGAGTAATAAGTTCAGATTTGAACATAGTGAATGAATTGACGACTCGGTGTGTTGACCCGCGATGCGGGCAAGGATGCCCGCGGTCCTGTGGTGTTACAATCATCAAAACTAAATCATCAAGGGAGAAACGATCATGGCGAAACGCACAGCAAGCGCAGTTTGGGAAGGCACGCTCAGAGAAGGGAAAGGCACAGTCAAGTTAGGCAGCGGGGCTTTTGAAGGTAATTACTCTTTTGCCTCAAGGTTTGAGGATGGTGTTGGCACGAATCCGGAAGAGTTGATCGGCGCGGCGCACGCCGGATGCTTTTCGATGGCCCTGGCAGCAGGATTGACCAAGGCCGGTCTGAAACCGACGCGAATCAGCACGACTGCCAATGTCCGTCTCGAGAAGGTTGGCGAAGGCTTCAAGATCACCACGATTGATCTCAACACCGAGGCGGAAGTGCCGGGCATTGACGAGAAAGCGTTTCTTGAACATGCCGAAACGGCAAAGAAGAATTGTCCGGTATCGCAGGCGCTGACGGGAGTCGAAATCAAATTGAATGCAAGGTTACTAAAGAGCGCAGCAGCGTGAGTGTCTTAGCAACCTAAATCGTTCTCGCGCCTTTCAGAGTGCTTAATCCATCCGCGATCGCGTCCGGTGGTTTACGCTTCGCTTCAACCACCGGCTACTTTCTTTCAGCCTTACAGGCTGCGGATCACCGTTTGTTGCAGCCCATCCCTCGAAGGCTATCCTCTTCTTTGCGGATGATCGTAATTTGCATCGCTGGTTGACTTGAATCGGGAGTATAATTCCGGCTGCCAATCGCTCTCTCCTTCGACGAATGTAGCCGGTGAATCTTTTTCTCGACAGAAGATGGAGGTTCGTCTTGAAGACATCATCAATAAATCATACCCAACGATACATGATTGCCGGCGCGCTGTTCGCGCTTTGCGTGATGGTGGCGGGCGGGGTGCGCGCACAAGATCGACGTAGCGGCGGCAGCAGTAGCAGGTCGAGCAGTTCAAGTAGCTCAAGCCGGAGCAGCGGCAGTAGCAGTTCAAGCCGGAGCAGCGGCAGTAGTTCAAGTGGCAGTAGCAGTTCAAGCCGGAGTAGCAGTTCCAGCAGTTCCAGTCGCAGCAATAGCAGCAGTAGTTCGAGTAGAAGTAGTAGCAACGGCGGCGAGCGAAGTTGGAGTCGCGGCGATAAGCAGAGCGGCAATCGTGATCGCTCACGGGACAACAACTCGCGGAGTTTGATCGGTAACAGCGACCGTGTCGGGAACGGCGATCGCAATCGCGGCGGTGACCGCGACCGAAAGAGACATCGTGATCGAGACGGTGACCGAGATTTTGGCCGGCTCAATCGCGGACGAGATCGGGATCGCGACGACCGGCGCAGAAGAGAATTTGAGCGCGGCTGCTATCGATATCCGACTCGCGTCTATCAGTCATCGAACTATGGTTACTATCGCTATAGCTCGAACGCGTACGAGCAAGGTTACCAGGATGGCTTGTTGACGGGCGCGAGCGATGCGCGGCGCGGCCAGAGTTACGATCCTGAACGCTCGCACTTTTACCGGCACGGCGCCGGCGGATTCCTGTCCATCTTCGGCAGTCCGGCTTCTTACAGCATGGCTTATCGCGATGGCTTTCTGCGCGGGTATGAAGAGGGATACCACAACTACCAGAACTATTTCCTCGGCGGACGGTTTCACCGGTAGCGCGCGCCGTCTGAATCTGGATCGCTCGCGCCGGTTGTTCGTGTGATTTCGTGGTTCGTCAACGCTTTGCTCAGAAACCAGACGATGAAGTACACGAAGTAAAACCCGCTCGTTCGCGAACTCTGCGTTCTCCTGTAGTCTGAACTCACGCTCACGGCAATGACGTTCCCTGAGGCTTGGGCGAATGCTCGTTTCGCGCTTAACGCGCTCAATGCGGGCAAGGATGCCGGTCGCTCCCCAACATCAATCGTTGCGGGCAATCGCACCGAAGACGGCCGCAATTGTCACCGCCGCGCCAATGGCTACGAAGATCACGGCCAGCATCGCGTTGCGATGCCCTCGATTGTCATCGACGTTCTTCACGTCTGCATAACGAATGGTTGTGGCTGCGTCAGTCTTGCGATCGCGCATGACAAGGTCTTCATCACCGGCGCTGTAAACATAGCCCTTAACTTTACTCCCATTGTTCAGAGTGATCGTCGCGCGCGCTTTCGACCCCACACCAAGTTTCGCAACGCTGCGTTTTACGTGTTCGAGGTTATCTGTTTTTTGGCCCGCAGCGAAAACGTGTGCGGCAGGCGTCAGGACTAATAGTAATGAAAGTAAACAAGAAATTCTTTTCATGTGATCTCCGGTTAGTTAGA
>QHXH01000287.1:3622-10752 GCA_003222855.1 Acidobacteriota bacterium | reverse complement strand
GAAGGCAAGTGGGTGAATCAACGCGTGGCCGGGGCGGTGGGCGCGGTGGTAAAGTAATCGCGGAACGCGATTGGGAGATGAACAATGAAAGACGAAGAACTGCTTGCAAGAATAACAGTTGATCCCAAAGTGATGGTGGGCAAGCCCGTCATCAAAGGCACCCGGCTGCCAGTAGACTACATTCTTAATCTGCTCGCGCATGGATCTACCACAGCCGACATTACTGAGGAATATGACGGACTGACTGAAGAAGATATTCAGGCATGTTTTCTTTTTGCCATGAAGACTCTTGAGGACGCATCCTTCGTACCGCTTGAGATGGAGCACGCATAGATGAAGCTTCTGGTCGATGAGTGTACCGGTCCTGCGGTCGCACTTTGGCTGGAACAGCAAGGTCATGACGTATTCTCGGTTTATAGTCAGGCACGTGGAATTGACGATGATAAAGTGTTAGAGATTGCCCAAGTCGACGGACGCATTGTGATTACTAATGATCGAGGATTCTGAGAGAAGGTCTTTCGCGAACGACGCCCGCATCATGGCGTCGTTTTTCTTCGCTTAGCAAACGAGCGCGCTGCCAACAAAATCCGGGTGCTGGATCAGCTGCTGAGTCAGCACAGCGATATGCTGTTAGGGCGTTTTGTTGTTGTGACCGAGAGTCGGATCCGTTTTGCGAAAACCTAAATGTGAGAATGACCCGTTTTGCGCTGGAAAGTTTTAGCGGATGAAAGCTACTGAGATTTTCACAGTCGCAATTTCTTCGATATCTCTAGTAATCTCAGTTCTAACCTAGCGCTGGTCCGGCGGGGCAAAGTTCGGATGACCCGGCCTAATATTATTGCGTTCGTCTACGAAGACTCGAAGCCTAAGATTTTCCTTCGTTGCTTACTGTTCAGCACTGCGCGACGCGGAAACATCATCGAGAATATGTATGTCATATTCACTCAGAACAGCGAAAGACGATGGTTCAGCTCTTGGGGATATGGAGATCATCCGAACTTGGTTAGAGGCAGTGGCTTGTTCGTAGGACCAGAGGGCGTCGCGGTTTATCATCATTTTGTTGCTGAAGAGAGTGAGAGACTACGGCCCGCAGGCGGATGCAAAATCAGCGTTTACGCATCGACTTTGGGACACAAACAGGACCGATTGCTTTATAGCCTCCATCTACGAATCAGTGAAAACGATTCGGCGATTTTAGAAGATTCAACGAATGGGCCGCTTATTTATGACTGGAATCCAGAGCACAAGGAATACCGGCGGCACTGATTGAGTTCAACTTCAGGAACTTTTTATGGACACCCAGAATATCATTACCGCGCTTTATGTCTTTGCGCTGGCGGCGTTTCCGGGAGATCGAAATGAAGCACTGTCCGAAATGTAACCGGCCCTATGACGATCACGAAACGTTCTGTGGTTTTGACGGCGGAAAGTTAGTCAGTGACACAGCTCCCGCTTCTGCCGCGCCAGCCCCTCCAATGAACGCTCCGATCAAGACCGAAGCTCCGCGAGTTGCGTCAGCTCCCGCGGCAACTGACGCGATCGAACGCATCGCCTGTGAATGGTGTTATGCGCAGAACCAGAAGACCGCGCTTTCATGCCGGTCCTGCGGCGCGCCTCTGGACATTCGTAATCTGGTGAGCGAATCCGGTTGGCGCGAAGCCCCGCGCATCCGCGACATGACTGAAATTCACTTTGGCATGAGCACATGTCAGGTCGAAGGCGAGATCGTGCCGGTCGCGGAATTGAATCTCGGACAAGGCGACGCGGTTTTCTTTGAGCATCACGTTCTGCTTTGGAAAGACGATCACACGCCGATGTCGGTCATGCCTTTGCAGGGAGGCGTTAAGCGCGCGCTTGCCGGGATGCCGTTCATCATCAGTATCGCGCACGGCCCGGGTCGAATCGCTTTCTCTCGCGACGCCACCGGCGAATTGGTTGTGCTGCCGCTGCATCCGGGGATGGAGCTGGACGTGCGCGAACATGCTTTTCTGCTGGCGTCCCACCACATCAACTATTCTTACCTGCGCATCAAGGGGCTGCGCAACATTCTCTTTGGTGGCCAGGGTATGTTCATGGACCGGTTCGTGACTTCAGATCAGCCGGGGCTATTGCTGCTTCATGGTTACGGCAATGTCTTTGAGCGCGTCTTGCAGCCGGGCGAGAGCATCATGATCGAGCCGGGCGCATTTCTTTACAAAGATTCTTCGGTGACGATGAATGTCGAATCGCAAAAGCTGACGACTGGGTTTTTTGGCGGCACCGGAATGAATCTGGCGCGGATGACAGGTCCAGGCCGGGTCGGAATTCAATCAATGTATGTGCATCATCAAACGGACTGATTAACTCGGCGATGAGCGATCAAAAAACTCATAGTTGTCCGTGGTGCGGCCTGGTGACCGATGCGTCGACGCTCAGTTGTCCTTCGTGCGGCGCCACGATTGACGCGCGCGAGGTTGTTACTGAATCGGGGTGGGCCGAATTGCCGGGCCGAAAGGACATGGCCAAACTTCAATTCGGAAGTTCCTTTTGCCAGATCGAAGGGAATTATGTGCCGGTCGCTGATATGAGCCTGGCGGCGCAGGATTGGGTTTACTTTGCGCACCATGTCCTACTTTGGAAAGACCCGCAGGTAACGATTACGACCATGGGGTTGAAGGGTGCGTGGAAGCGTCTCCTTTCTGGAATGCCTCTGGTGATGACGCAGGCGCAGGGACCGGGCCACATCGCTTTTTCGCGTGACGCGCCCGGCGAGATGATCGCTTTGCCACTGCAACCGGGGCAGGCTGTAGACGTGCGCGAACATCTTTTTCTGGTCGCTACCGGCAACGTAACCTACGATTGGTTTCAGTCAAATATTTGGTTCACGACGAGAAACGGAAACGAGACCGAGACGCATTATCCGCTCGGCATGTTCATGGATCGTTTCTTTACGCCGAACGCGCCCGGCCTGCTGCTACTGCATGCTGCGGGAAATGCGTTCGTGCGTTCGCTCGCACCAAACCAAACGATTCTCGTGAAACCAACGGCGCTGCTTTTTAAAGATCCAACCGTGCAGATGCAACTGCATATTGAGCGTCCTGCGGGCACCTGGAGTTCGTGGCGTTCCTGGGGCAATCGCTATTTGTGGTTGAGATTGTACGGCCCGGGCCGCGTCGCTGTGCAATCCGCTTACACGCACATGGAAGACAACGGGCGAAATATCACGCGCCATAGCGGTGCGACTCAACAAAGTTGGGGTTAAGCGTAAGCTGAAATAAAGAATTTGATTTCGGAGAGCGAGACATGAATTTAGGAGCAATCTTGTTTGCACTTCTTCTGTTCGAAGGCTCGGAGGTGATGACCTCAGGGAACATTATCGCCGCGCTTTATGTCTTCGCATTGGCGGCGTTCCTGGGTTATCAGGTCATCTCGCGTGTGCCGCCGCTCTTGCATACGCCCTTGATGTCCGCGACGAATGCGATCTCGGGCATCTCGCTGGTGGGGTCGATTGTGATCGCCGGCGGGACTGGGCCACATCACAGCAAGGTGGCGATGATCCTCGGCTTCATTGCGACTGATCGCATGTTGCGGATGTTCAAAAGGAAGAAATAGTCAGAACCGCCTGCGGTAGCGGGCGGGCCGTAACAGGCGACTAGCCCAAGTCTGAGCCCACCCGCTACCGCAGGTGGTTCTGACCGAATCATTATGGTTTGGCAAACCTACTTCATCGAATTCAGCTACCTGCTCGCTTCGATCCTTTTCATTCTCGGATTGAAGGGCCTGAGCCATCCCGAAACTGCCAAGCGCGGGATGCATATGGCCGAGTTCGGCATGCTGATGGCCATCATCGGCACGCTGATGCACTTCGAGATCGTCAGCTACACCTGGATCATAGTCGGCCTCCTGCTCGGTTCGACGCTCGGTGCGGCGATGGGTGTCTGGGTGCCGATGACGGCGATGCCGCAACGAACTGCTCTGTCGCATGCGTTCGGAGCATTCGCCGCGGCGCTGGTCGGAATCGCGGAATACTACAGTTATACGCATGGATTCAAACCCATCGCTGATCTCGGTCACGTGAAGATGAGCGCGATGGGTTTCGAGATCATGCTCGGTTCGCTGACGACGACCGGCAGTCTGATTGCGTTCGGAAAATTACAGGGAATTGTTCCGGGCAAGCCGCTCGTCTATCGCGGGCAGAACATCTTCAACATGACGTTGTTGGCGGTGACGATCGGGTTGTTCGTCTATCTCATCTTTGTGCCGACGGCTGTTATTCCGTTTTATGTGATGCTGGGCCTGGCATTCGTTTTTGGAGTGTTGCTCGTTTTGCCGATTGGATCGGCGGACATGCCGGTCGTGATGTCTCTGCTGAATTCATATGCCGGCCTGGCATCAGCCGCGACCGGATTTGTCCTCGGCAATAATGTTTTGATCATCGCGGGAACGCTGGATGGATTCTCGGGATTCATCCTTTCGATCCTGATGTGCCGGGCGATGAATCGTTCGATCACAAATGTTTTGTTTGGAGCCTTTGGCAGCGCGGCGACGGCAACTGCGGGCGAAGGCGGGCAGGGCGAAATGCGCGAGGTCTCTCTCGAAGACATCGCGGTGCAACTCGCTTACGCGAACAAAGTTATCTTCGTGCCGGGTTATGGACTAGCGACGGCGCAAGCGCAACACGCGGTGCGCGAGCTCGCCAGCGTGCTGGAGAACCGCGGCGTAACCGTGAAGTACGGCATTCATCCTGTCGCCGGCCGCATGCCCGGGCACATGAACGTTCTGCTGGCTGAAGCGAATGTTCCCTATTCGCAGTTGTACGAACTCGAGCAAATCAATCCTGAGTTTCCCACCGCCGATGTCGCAGTCGTCATCGGCGCGAACGACGTCGTCAATCCTGACGCCCGTGATAATCCATCCAGCCCGATCGCCGGCATGCCGATCCTCGAAGTCGATCACGCCAAGTCCGTCGTTGTGCTCAAGCGCGGTCAGGGCAAGGGTTTCTCCGGCCTCGAAAATCCTCTATTCTTCAAGCCCGTGACGGGGATGCTGTACGGCGACGCGTAAAAATGGATTTGCTCCCATGTATTTTGAGATCGTAAGCGAAATCACGGATATTCAAAGCATCGCTGTTGGGTCGAGCATTCATGAGATAAAGCGGTTAAGGAAACAATTCGGTCCCGGCCGCTGGCGGAAACTGAAGGGCAGCGGCCTTGTCAGATTACCTGGTGGCAGGATACGGCGAGTTGAACTACACTGGTACGAAGCGCACGGCATTGGTAAGCGAAAGATAAAAATCAAACGATATCTCGATCAAGAATGAAGACTAAAGGAAATGAAGCGATATTCGTGGTTTTAGTCTTCGCTCCGTTAGGAGCGAAAATATTTATAGGTCAACTGCGCACTCATTCATCAACGAAGCTCCTTTAGGAGCGAAACCTTTATTGATGCGAACTGTAGTTGCGCTCCTAAAGGAGCTCGCTGCACGATGGGCCTAGCCGTGCTATAAACATGTCGTCCTTACAGGACTGAGCAACGGCGTAACCAAGTCCAATCATTTCGCGTATAACTAATTCTAAGCCTGTCCGCCAATCAACCACTATGAAAACATTAAGACTCTATTCGCTGATTCTTCTCGTCGCTCTGTCCGTGTCGCTGCCGACCGCCTTGGCGCAGCGAAAACCGGCCCATGCAAAGCCCACGAGCACCGCCGCGGCGATCGCAAATCGCGGGGTCGATACAATTTCCGCGGCACAGTTGCGGACCTACCTTTCATTCATCGCTTCGGATGAAATGGAAGGCCGCGACACGCCTTCACGCGGTCTGGACACGGTCGCAAAATTCATCGCGCTGAATCTGACGCGCTGGGGATTCAAACCAGCGGGCGACGACCGCACTTTCTTTCAGAAGATCGCTTTGCGTCGCGACCAGATCGATCCGGCCCACACTTCAGCCGAGATCAATGGTCAGAAGTTCACAGTCGGCGATGACTTTCTGCCTAACCCAATCGCTGCGACGATCACTGGTGCATTGGTATACGTCGGCCGCGGCTGGGTGGTGCAGCCAAAGAACATCGATGACTACAAAGGCACGGATGTGAAGGGCAAGATCATGGTCGTGTTTGGCCAGGGTTTTCCGCAAGGTGTTACGCAGGCGGATTTGCGCCGTGCACAGCCCGGCACAGTTATGAGCCCTGCTACGTATGCTCAGCAAAACGGCGCGAAGGCGATTTTGACTCTCTTCAATCCGGCGTCAGGACAGAGTTGGGATGCGCAACGCCAGCGCGTGATGCAGCCTGGCCGCGCGGTCGTAGAAAAGTTTCAGCCGCGGACGCCGGCGACGGGGGCGCCGAGACCTAATATGGCGGTGCCAAACGTCGTCATCTCTTCAAAGATGGCCACAGCCTTATTGGACGGCGAGAAGTTCGACCACGCCACGATCGCCAATCGCGCGACCACCGCCGATCCGGTGGCGCCCTTTGATCTGAATTCCAGCAAGAGTGTCAACATCGCAGTGGGTGTAAGTCCCGCTCATGTCATGACGCAGAACGTCGTGGCGGTGTGGGAAGGCGGCGATCCGAAATTGAAAGACGAGTACGTCGCGGTCGGCGCGCATTATGATCACATTGGCGTTGCCGGCAGCGGACAGTGCCAGGCTTTGAATGGCGACACGATTTGCAACGGCGCCGACGACGACGGGTCAGGCACGACAGCGCTACTTGGCATGGCGGAAGCGATCTCTCATGCGAAGCAGAAACCGAAACGATCGATTCTGTTTGTCTGGCATTGTGGTGAAGAAAAAGGTTTGTGGGGCTCGCAGTACTTCACCGACTATCCGACGATTCCGTTGGACCAGGTCGTGACCCAATTGAACATCGATATGATCGGTCGCAGCAAAAAAGACGGCGACACAAATCCAGCCAACGCGGAACTCTCGGGCCCCAATGCGATTTACGTAATTGGCTCAACGATGATGAGTACGGAATTGGGAAACTTGAGCCGGCAGGTAAATAAGTCGTTTCTGAATTTACAGTACGATGTCCGTTACGACGATCCGAAGGACCCTAATCGCTTTTTCTTCCGCAGCGATCACTACAACTACGCGCGCAAGGGCATTCCGATCATCTTCTTTTTCGACGGCGTGCACGAAGACTA
>QHXH01000287.1:2083-3615 GCA_003222855.1 Acidobacteriota bacterium | reverse complement strand
AGATCGATTATGACAAGATGGAAAAAGTCGCGCGCACGATCTACATGACGCTTTGGGAGGTTGCCAATCTGCCCGCGCGCCCGAAGGTCGATAAGCCTTTGCCGGCGCAGTTGAGTCAAGGACGCGGCGAGTAGTCACATCTGCGCGGCAAGTCGCGCAGCGATGGCCTGCTTCGGTTGCGCGCCGATAATCTGATCAACGAGCTTGCCATTCTTAAAGATCAGGAGAGTAGGAATGCTGCGAATGTTGAATTGAGCAGCAGTGCGAGGGTTCTCGTCGACGTTCAGCTTCGCAATCTTGTATCTCCCACCGGACTCCGCCGCAAGTTGGTCCAGGACGGGCGCGATCATTCGGCATGGCCCACACCATTCCGCCCACGCATCGACTAAGACTGGAAGCGAAGAAGAAGCGTCGACAACGTCGTTCGCAAACGTCGCGTCCGTGACGGCTTGTGGCTTTCCATCTGCTGCCGCTCCGGAAGTTGGCGCAGGTAGTTTCGCGCCACATCTTCCACAAACAGGTTGCTTATCGAGTGATGCGCGCTCATCTACTCGATTTCTGGCGCCGCATTGTAGACAGATTCGGATTGCCATAATGCCGGTTTCCTGTTTTGGCAGACTGTGTTAATGGACTGGAGCGCAAGCGTCCTCGCTGGCATGACCTTCGTTAACGCGACGCTGCAACCGGGACGGTTGCGCTCCAGTCAGCCCGCCTCTAAGCTAATTCTTCAAATGCTTTCTGAAATGCTCCAGCACCCGGCGCCACGCATCAGCCGCTGCTCGCGCGTCATAAACTTCCGGACGCGTGTCATTGAAAAACGCGTGGTCGGCGTCATAGCTGACAACCTCGACCGGTAAGTTGTATTTCTTCGCGACTTCTTTCAGCCCCTGAACTTTCTCCGGGTTAATCCATTTGTCGCGAAGGCCGGCGATGAATAGCGTCGGCGCTCTTAGTTTTGCCAAAACACGCTCATCGGGGACGTCGCCATAAAAAGGGGCGGCCGCTTTCAGTTCTGGAATTTCACACGCCGCTCGTAAAGCGAAAGTGCCGCCCATGCAGTATCCCGTGATGGCAAAGTTCTTTATCTGATAAGTCTCTTCGGTCGCGTCCATGGCCTTTCGAATTATTTCCAGGCCGTCTTCGATTTGCAGAGAGTTCATTAATGCGGACGCCTCTGCTGTGTCTGAGGCAATTCTTCCTCGATACAAATCCGGCGCGACGCACAGGTAGCCTTCTTTCGCATATCGTCCGGCAAGATCACGAATATGTTCGTTAATGCCCCAATATTCCTGGATCAGGATCACCGCCGTGCCGGCTTGCTCGTGCGGCCGCGCAACGTAAGCGGTTGTCGCACCGCTCGCTGTCGAAAGGTTCAAAGATTCCGCATTCATTGAAATTCTCCCTCTCCTTAAGAAACCTTTTCGGAAGTTGATATGGGCGATTGTATTCGATCAGTAATCACGAACAAATCGCGCGGGCGGCAATTTTCTGTTCGCGCCAGGTAGCGCAAGCTGTTTGCTTGCGGACGCAAA
>QHXH01000287.1:0-1884 GCA_003222855.1 Acidobacteriota bacterium | reverse complement strand
GAGGCGATCGTATCGTTTACGTCGGATCGAACAGTGACGCGAAACAATTTCAGGACACGAATACGCGCGTTGTCGATCTGCACGGTGCTACCGTTGTCCCGGGAATGACAGATGCGCACTATCACTTCATTGGTGTGGGCCAGCGCGAAATGAATCTGAATCTCGAAGGGATCACGAACCTGGAAGATTTTCTGGCAAAGGTGAAGCAGCGCGTCGATCAAGCGAAGCCCGGCGAGTGGGTCACCGGCCGCGGGTGGATCGAAACGTTTTGGAAGCCGCCGGTGTTTCCCACGCGTTGGGACCTCGACAAAATCTCTCCGAACAATCCCATGATTCTGGGACGCGCTGACGGGCACGGCGCGGTCGCCAACAGCGCCGCGCTGAAAATTGGCGGCGTCACAAAAGACACGAAGGATCCGTTTGGCGGACAGATTCTGCGCGACAAACAGACGGGCGAACCCACCGGCATGTTGCTCGACAACGCGCAATCGTTTGTTCGCAGTCACGTCCCCGACACCACCAAAGCCGATATTGAACAGGCCATGATTCTCGCCAACAACCGCAGCATTCAACTTGGCTTGACGCAAATTCAGGATCCGGGCGGCAGCTATCGCGACGTCGATCTCTACAAAAAACTTTATGGCGAAGGAAAACTGAAGCTGCGGATTTATAAAGCTGTTTCTGGTCCAGGTCCTGAAGCGCAAAGGCTTTTGCGCGAGGGTCCGATCATCGAAGCGTTCGGCGATCGATTCAATCTGCGCACGATCAAAGTCGTGTCCGACGGCGCGCTCGGTTCGGGCGGCGCTGCTTTGCTCGCGCCGTACAGCGACGCGCCCGACAGCAAAGGTTTTCTCCGCGTCAAAGATGAAGAGCTGGCGCCGATGTTGAGAGAGGCATTGCAAAAAGGAATTCAGGTCCAGACGCATGCGATCGGTGACTATGCGAATCGTTTCATTCTTGATGAATATGAGAAAGCGTTGAACGCCGTGCCAAAATCGCAGCGCAAGATCGCCGAGCCGCGCTGGCGTGATGAGCATTCGCAGATCGTCAACCCGGTGGATATCCCGCGGTTTGCGAAGCTCGGAATCATTCCGTCAATGCAGGCATCGCACGCGATCGGCGATCTGCACTTCGCGCCCAGCCGCTTGGGGATGGAGCGTTTGCAAGGGGCTTACGCCTGGAACAGCCTTCTCAAGACGGGCGTAGTTATTCCCGGAGGGTCTGACGCGCCGGTCGAACGTGGCGAGCCGATGATTGAATTTTATGCGGCCGTGGCGCGCAAAGACATTCGCGGCTATTCCGGCGAAGGCTGGCACCCGGAAGAAAAGATCACGCGCGAGCAGGCGCTCAAGACCTTGACGATCTGGCCGGCGTACGCTGCCTTTGAAGAAAATTTGCGCGGCTCGATTCAAGTTGGAAAACTTGCCGATCTGACGGTGCTGTCCGCAGACATCATGAAAATTCCGGAGCTGGAAATTCTCAAGACCCACTGCCTGATGACGGTGATTGGCGGCGAGATTGTTTACGACACAGCCGGTGGTGCGGCTGGTATCGAGACTGACTTTAATAATCTGCCGCAGACGGATCTTTGGTGGAGAAGCGATGTTGATGATGAGTGAGCCAGGGCGATTGTATGCGGATCTCCGGCGGTCGCGCCCCAGAAGACTTTATGCTGTCGCCTGCTACCGCAGGCTCATTGGTCGTAACGCAAACGCTCGCGCAATCCCGCGGAGACAACCATCAATCCAATCACTTTCAAAATCCTGATCAGCGCGGCAATCATCGTCATTGCGACAGTGCACGGTTATGGCGCGGCGTGGCTGGCGATCTGGATGCTGTTTCATCCTTATCGGGCCGTGAAAGTTTTCGGCATCACGATCTGGC
>QHXH01000286.1 GCA_003222855.1 Acidobacteriota bacterium | reverse complement strand
GCTGATCGATATTCCCGCGCAGGAAGATCAATACAGCTATTTCACCGCGCAACCTGCCGGCGATCGTCGCGATCAGACGGCTGAAGTTTTAACGGTAATTCTCACGCCGCAGCAACTGCCGTTGAGCATCGGCGATCAGCCATTGCGGATCTTGCAGTCGCAAATTTCGGAATGGGAAAAACTGTGGGGCGGAGTCGCCGAGACTTTGGAATTAGTGGGCGGCGCCGGCCGCACCTGGACCAACGAAGAGAAAATAGCGGGATCGGCAAATGGACGCCAACTTACGCAAGCGGGCCCACCGCCGCAAACTGTCTATCGCGTCGCACGCAAAACCGGCGGACCGTTGTTGGTGACGGTGCCGTTGAGGTATGCGAGGTGACGCGGTTTACTTCCATTCCCCCACCAACACAAACGGCGCCCAGTAAAATGGAGCGCTGTATTTCTTGCCATCAATCATTGCCGTCTGCGCAGCCCGCATCGATGCGGCAGGTGAAGATGGGCCGGCCAACAACCGTTTATAAAAATCAGTCATCAAATCCGCGGTTGATTTGTCGGCGACGGACCAGAGGCTGACGCCGACGGTGGGTGCGCCCGCGTACATGAATGCACGCGTCAAGCCAATAACACCTTCGCCGCGCTTCTCTTTTCCTAAACCGGTTTCGCAGGCAGAAAGCATCACCAGCGGCGTTCCCAGACGAAGATTGAAAATCTCGTCCGTGCGCAGGAAACCATCGTTCGTTTTGTTGCCGACCAGTGACAAAACAACCCCGGTAAATTGTGGCCGCTCGGCATCGAGCAATCCGTGCGTGGCCACGTGCATGAATCTATAACCTGTCATATCGCGACTGCGCACGTTGTCTTCATTCGCGTTGAGATCCGTCCAAAGATCAGCCTGCGCGCCGCCGGCTTTCGCAATTTTGGCAATTTCATCAGCTTCCGTGCGCGTGCCGGAAAGGCGCGCGAGATGAAAGCCGGATGACGGAGCCCCTTCGTTAGAGGACGCGTTGCCAGTCACATCATTGACGGCGCTCTCGAGTCCCAAACCGAGGCCGCGCGTTTCCGCATTAGCAGATGCCGCAGCGCCTCCCTTAGCGCGCGGATCGTCAGCGCTGAAAACCGGATCGGCGATCAGCAGCACGGACTTACCGGTCGCTCCACTCGATGAGCCTTGACGGATCGCCGCAATTACTGAGGCTGAAGGCGAGTAAACAGTCTCGTTCGTCTTCACCAGATAGTTCAGTGAGGCATAGTCAGCGCCGTCGCTATTCTTAACCAATGCTTCGAATGGAATGTAGTTGAGCGCGCCGTCAGCGACGACAAGAATTCGCTTGTCGCCGATCACCGACGCTGACGGTTCGACGACTGTTTTGTAGAGCGCATTCGACGCGGCCACGAACGGCGGCAGATCTTCCGCCGGAACCTGGACGATTCCCAATCCGCGCTGCTGATCCGCAGCCACGTCAATGCCGACGAGGCGGCGTTGCAGCTTTGGTGGGATCAATTGGGCGCGAAAATCAGTCGCCAGCTTTTCGACATCCCCGCGGCGCGGCAGCTTGTAAAGCGAGACGCCTGAACCTGTGACAGCGAACAGGTAGGAACTGTCGTTGCCCAGCGCGTATTCGAGCAGCACCGTCCCCTCATCGAGAACTTTCTGCTGCACATCCGCGAGCGAGAGCGGCTGAGCCCCCGTCAACGCCGCATATTTCGGACTGGCTGTGCGAATCTGGTTTTCGATTTGATCGAATTCAGTTTGCAGCTTGTCGAGTTCGCTTTCGAGATCGGAAGGCTTCTGTTTCTGATCACCTGAAAGCGCTATACCCGTCAACTGCTCGGCGATCTGCTGTTGGCGATCGAGGTTGTCCTGCTTCTTCTTCAGCAAATCCGCCGGCACGCCCTCAGTAATTTGTGCGTTAACTTCGCCGAGCATGTCGAGCAGCGAGCGCGCGCGACCGGCTTCAGTGATGCGGAAAGACTCGGACGTATAGTCGAGAGGTTTGCCAGAGAGCGAAGCAGATGCACCGCCGGCGGCGCTACCCGAGGTGTTCATCAAGGCCATTTCGGCGAAAGCGCTCGCCGCCTCGTCATAGACATCTCTGGTGGTCGCGAGAAACGTGGTGCGCGATTCATCGGCGCGCAGGCTGCCGGCGCGAATCGTTTCGATCGTCTTGAGCGCATCACGATAAGCATTCAACGCCTGATCGCGCATCTTCGCCCCGTCTTTTTCCTGCGCGGCTTGCAGCCAAAGACTGCGTCCGAGCCCGCGTTGCGCCGGCCACATTAAATCGAGGCGCTCGTCTTTCTTCGCGCCTTCCGCAGCATCACTAAACATTTTCGACGCATCTTTGAAGCGGCCTTCACGAAGAGCCACGTCGCCCAGACTCGTGCGCGCCGCGGCGCGAAAGCGGCGTGTCTGGCCCAGTTTCGCGACTACCGGCAAAGCGCCGCTGCCGGCATCGAGGGCATTCTGAAAGTGTTTGCGCGCGGTTTCGAGATCTTTGTTAGCGAATGCG
The DNA here is from genome assembly GCA_003222855.1 of Acidobacteriota bacterium. Taxonomy (GTDB): domain Bacteria; phylum Acidobacteriota; class Blastocatellia; order Pyrinomonadales; family Pyrinomonadaceae; genus UBA11740. Next base: position 703 of record QHXH01000286.1, on the reverse strand, counting down.
ATGCGGCCCATGCCGAGTTCGAACGTCATGTAAACAATCGCGACGCGATACTCATCGAGTTCTTTCTTTGTCTCGAGTAAACCGATCGCGCTGCTGGTCGGCACCTCGATCGACGGACGACCGGTCGAGATGAGGCCCCCGATAGCGCCCAAGCCTCCCAGCCGCCGGGTGACTTTGGCGCCCGCGCTCTCCGGCTTTTTTACGGTCATCGTGAAATACGCGGTGCTCGCTTCGGCCATTTGCCCCAGCCGATAGTTCGTATCGCCAATCTTGGCCAGCATCAGGTTCGCATTAAAGCCGTTGTCGAGCGTGCTTGCCGCCGTTTCCGTCGCCGCGCTCGCGGTTGAGCCGGCCCGGCTGGCGATGTTGTTCGCAGCGGACGCGCCCGTCTGATCTTTGCCGCTCGCCACCACAAATGATTTATAAGCGTTCTGAAAATGATCGAGCGCGACCTTGTACTGGCCCTGGATCATGTAGAGGTCGCCGAGCGCATCTTCCGCGGCAGCAATTCCGCGCGCGTTGTTTGTTTGCGTAAATGAATTCAGCGCCGATTCAAGCAGCGGCAGCGCTTGGTCTGCATGACCTTGTTTGAGCAAAGCGCGGCCGCGAGAGAGCGACGCTGAAGCGTCGGTTTGAGGAGCGGTGGGGATTTCAAAATTATGCGCCCCGGTCGGAACAGTTGAGAACGATCCGATACTGATAA
>QHXH01000285.1 GCA_003222855.1 Acidobacteriota bacterium | reverse complement strand
AGCGTGCCCGGCCCGAGACGCACCTTGCCCTCCGTACGCTCATCGACTTCCTGCATGATGTGATAACCGTGACGCTCTCGATCTGCCAACGCCAGCAGGATATGAAACATAGCCGGAGTCAGCGGCAGATAAAGCTCGGGATCTGTTTTGCGCTTGGCCATTTATAGAACGTGTATATCGACAGGTGATATATCGTGTGCCGATATATTAGTCAGGCCACTCATTTTCGTCAAGCGTTATTTTTCGTTAGATGATGAGGTCATCAGGACCGGGGGCCGCGCGGGGTGGTGGATGCGACCGAGTCGTACCGACTGGAGCGCAACCGTCCCGGTTGCCGTGTAGCGCTTAACCACACTCGTGCAAGCGAGGACGCTTGCGCTCCAGTCGCTGCCGCTCCCGGTACTGACTCGATGACTTGGCTAATCTGCAAACCGATTGCATGATTGTCGAGAAAATGCGCTCTCAGACCAGCCGCTCGCACCAAAATTCCAGGCAAGTTAGATCCGCGGGCAGTCGCTTCTGGCGATATGGGCCACTGATCGCATGGGCCATTCTGATCTTCGTCGGCTCGGGCAATATCCTTTCCGCGGCGCACACTTCGATTCTTTTGCGCGCGGTCCGGTGGCTGTTTCCAAATGTCCGCGATGAATCGCTTGCGGTCTTTCATCTGCTCGTGCGCAAGGCCGGCCATCTCACTGAGTATGCCATCCTGGCCACGTTTGCCGCGCGCGCGTTTCGCACCTCGTCGCACGCCTTACTTCGCAGGCATTGGTTGTGGATTTCTCTTTTGCTCGCGATTGCGTACGCGCTTACCGACGAATTTCACCAGAGTTTCGTGCCATCGCGCACGGCGTCGATTTATGACAGCTTGATTGATTCGGTGGGGGCGTTGATTGGGTTGACGATTATCTGGTTACGCCTGCGGAAATCAGCACCAGAGCGGAGACGGGCGAGCGCAAGAAACCTGGTTTCTTGAACATTGATTCGGCCTTGCGCGTATAATGAGTTTGCGAAAAACGCTAAGGAGACCAAAACCAAATGGGAATACTTGACCGGCTCAGCCCGAGCGCGCAGTTCATCGAAGTCATCGAGTGGCTCGACGATTCAAGCGACACGATGCTTTATCGCTTTCCCGTTCGTGATCAGGAGATCAAAAACGGCGCGCAGTTGATTGTCCGCGAATCACAAGCCGCCGTGTTTGTTCATGAAGGACAGATCGCGGACGTGTTCGGTCCGGGCCGATATAGCGTTGACGGCGGCAACACGCCGATTCTTTCCAAGCTCGGCGCGTGGAAGTACGGATTCAACTCACCCTTTAAATCAGAAGTTTATTTCGTCAACACGAAACAGTTCACGGACCGGAAGTGGGGCACTTCGAATCCAGTCATGATGCGGGACGCGGATTTCGGCATGGTGCGTCTGCGGGCATTTGGGATTTATTCGATGCGGGTGGCGGATCCGCGCGAATTGATCAAACAAATTGCCGGCACGAACGCGCGATTTGTGACCGAAGACATCGAAGGGCAACTGCGACGTACAATGGTGAGCGGCTTTTCGGATGCGCTCGGTGAATCGAAAATCGCCGCACTCGATCTCGCTTCAAACTATGATGAGCTGAGCCAGTTCGCTAAACAAAAATTACAGGATGAATTCAAGTCGCTGGGTCTCGAGCTCACCAAGTTCGTCGTCGAGAACATTTCGTTGCCGGAAGACGTCGAAGCGGCGATGGACAAACGAACGTCGATGGGCGTGCTGGGCGACATGGGCAAGTACACGCAATTCGAAGCCGCGCAGGCAATGCGTGATGCCGCGCAGAATCCCGGCGGCGGCGCCGGATTAGGAGCCGGACTCGGCGCGGGCTTTGCGGTCGGCAATGCGATGGCCGGAGCTATGAGCGACGCTATGCATCAGCGCGGCGCGACGGGCAACGAATCCGTGTCCGCGCCTTCGACGCAAAAGTGCGTGAAGTGCGGCGCGTCTTTACAGGCCGGCGCAAAGTTCTGTAGTGAATGCGGCACGTCGCAAGTTCCGGCGAAGTGCTCGAATTGTCAGAAAGAACTCCCGCCGGGAGCAAAGTTCTGTAATGAATGTGGAACCAAGGTTGGGTAAGCAAGTCTATGTTTTCTGACAGCTCAAGAAACTAAGAGCCGGATGTTCAGGGAGCATCCGGTTTTCTCTTACTGAGTTATTGTTTTCATTTCGCCCGAGCCATATACCAAACATCATTGCGGTAAATGAATTTGAGCTGTCCGTTCTCAGTGACTGAGTACTTGCCGCCGGTCATGAAGAGCTTGCCGTCAAAGACGCAGGTAGCAACTCCGCCTCTCGGCGTCCACGGCGCTTTGCTTTCAGTCCAGTTCACCCCGTTGCTCGAAACCATGACCGCGCTTTGAAAGCCCTCGTTGCGATTCAACCCAACAATCCAAATCCGGTTGTCATAGATTACGATTGAGCCTCCGAAGATTGGCCGCGGGCCCAGCTGGTCTGTTTCCTGCCTCCAACTGATTCCGTCAGACGTCGACCACACGTCGTTCGCTACTTCTCCGTCAATAATGCCGCCGGCCAAAAGCCAGATTTTGTTGTTGAAGACAAACACCGAAGGGTTACTGCGCGCCGACCATGGAGCTTTCTCTGTAACGCGAAGCCACTTCACGCCATCGCTGGAACTCCAGACGTCGTGGTAGTAATCCTTTCCGTCAAAGCCGCCCAACATCCAAATCTTTCCCGCGAAAACCGTGGCTCCGTAAAAAACGCGCGCCGGCAATTCTGATTGAGCAGCGACTACCTCCCATTGCTTTAGATCGCTGCTCGTTTTCATAATGCGAGAGCCCACTTTCAAATTCCGATAGTCGCCTTCCATCGTTCCGAGCGCGTAGATCGCGTCGTTGAATTGCACGTACTGCTGATAACCGGTTCGCAAGCCAAGCGCCGGAAGTTCTGCCTTCGTCCAACTCTTTCCATCTTTTGAAAACCAATTGCCTTGGGTGTGAAAGACCCAAAGCGTGTTTCGGAAATTGAAAATGGGAAAGTTG
>QHXH01000284.1 GCA_003222855.1 Acidobacteriota bacterium | reverse complement strand
TCGCGGTAATCGTCATTCTTCCGATCATGTTCTACCTGAATTGGAAGTTGACGCTGCTCTTGTTTGTCACGATGCCCCTGGTTTCATTAACGGTCAAATACTTTGGCCAACAGGTTCACATTCGCTTCCAACAGATTCAGGACTTTTTCGCCCAGATCACCGCGCGCGCGCAGGAAAATTTTACCGGAGTGCGCGTGGTGCGAGCTTATGCGCAGGAGGCTGCTGAGATTGAAGCCTTCAACCAACTTAACTGGGAGTACGCGCAGAAGAATTTGGGTCTGGTGCGCATCGACGCGCTAATGCGGCCCTTGATGACTTTTCTGATCGGCCTCGGGTTCGTGCTGATCGTGTGGGCCGGCGTGCCGCTCGCAGCTCGTGGTCAGCTAACGGTGGGCCAGTTTACGGAATTCAACATGTATCTCTTCCGTCTGATTTGGCCGCTGATCGCGATTGGGTACGTGGTAAATCTTTATCAGCGCGGCAGTGCCAGCTGGAAACGCATGCAAGCAATCGCCAGCATCAAACCATTGATTGCAGACGCTCCGGATGTGAAGCCACAGCCACCGATAAACGGACGCATTGAATTTCGCGATTTAACTTTTCGTTACCACGCTGGCAGCGAGCCGGTGCTGCGTGAAATCAACCTCACGATTGAAAGCGGCCAGACGGTGGCGTTCGTCGGTCGCACGGGCAGCGGCAAATCGACGCTCGTGAATTTGCTTCCGCGCGTGCTGGACGCGCGCCCGGGAACTGTTTTTATCGATGATATTCCCGTCGCGAATTATCCGCTGGCGCAATTGCGCGCAGCGATTGGCTACGTGCCGCAGGAGACTTTTCTATTCAGCAACTCGCTCGCAAAGAATATCGCGTTCGGTGTTAATGAAGCAGAGCGTCCGGCGATCGAGCGCGCGGCGGAAATAGCGGGACTCGACACGGACGTAAGCGAGTTTCCGGAAGGCTTTGGCACCATGGTAGGCGAGCGCGGCATCACTCTTTCCGGTGGCCAGAAACAGCGCACTGCGATCGCGCGCGCAGTTCTCCGCGAGCCAAAGATTCTGATTCTTGATGACGCATTGTCTTCAGTTGACACCTACACCGAAGAGAAAATTCTGTCGCAACTTCGCGGCGTGATGCGCCAGCGCACCAGCATCATCGTTTCACATCGCGTGTCGACCGTGCGGCACGCGGATTTGATTTGTGTGCTGGATGAAGGCCAAATCATCGAGCGGGGAACGCATGATGAGTTGCTGGCCCAGGGCGGCGAGTACGCCAATCTTTACGAGCGCCAGTTATTGGAAGAGGAACTCGCGGCAACCTAAAGCATTGCCGATTTTTGATTGCCGATTGCCAATTGGCTACTTCGATCAGCGCGAAAAGATTTCACCGGCGGAGCGATGATCGGTGACAGCTTAAATGAATCGGCAATCGGCAATCGCAAATTGGAAATGATCTAATGTCCACATCAGCCAAACAATTTCACGAGGAAGAAGCAATCGGCAAGACTTATGACTTTCAGGTGGCGCGCCGTCTGGCGCGCTATCTGAAACCGTACGTGAGGCTTTTGATTCCCGCATTGATATTAACGCTGTTACTGAATTTGTTCGGCATCCTCCAGCCGTTGTTCACCTGGTACTCGATCGATCACTTCATCCTGCCGAAAAAAACCGAAGGTCTCGCCCTATTTGCCCTCGCCTATGTAGGCACCCAGTTCCTCCGCTTCGTCTGCTCGTATTTCCAGGTCGTGTTGCTGAACACCGCAGGCCAGTACGCGATGTTTGATATGCGCCGCGAAATCTATGACAAGCTCCAGCATCAGGAGATCTCCTACTATGATCGCAATCCCGTCGGACGGATCATCACTCGGCTAACAGCTGACGTCGACGCTTTGAACGAACTGCTCACCTCCGGCGTAACTGATCTGCTTGGCGACCTGGTCATGATTGTTGGGATTATCGGTGTCATGGCTTATATGAACTGGCGGCTCACGCTCATAACTCTGCTTACGGTCCCGATGTTACTTGCGGCAACTACCTGGTTTCGCAAGGGCGCCCGGCGCGGCTTTGACACGGTGCGCACGCGAATCGCGCGCATCTATGCCTTCCTGCAGGAACATTTCACCGGCGCGCAAACGGTGCAGATATTCAATGCGGAGGCAAAATCCCTGCGCCGCTTTGCCGAGATCAACGACGAACATCGCCAGGCAAATATTCAAACAATCTTTTATTACGCGGTCTTCTTCCCCCTGGTGGATTTCATCGGCGCGGTCGGGATCGCTCTGATCATCTGGTACGGCGGATATAACGTCATGCACGGCGCGCTCACGCTTGGCGCGTGGTTCGCGTTCATTCAGTACTCGGGCTTTCTGTTCCAGCCGATTCGCGATATCTCGGACAAGTATAACGTGCTGCAAGGCGCGGTTGTCGCTTCCCATCGCATCTTCAAAGCGATCGATCTGCCGATTCTGATTACTACACCGGCCGTACCTCTGAAAACGGGTCGTGCTGAAGGACGCATCGAATTCGAAAACGTCTGGTTCGCTTATCATGAGGAAGAGTGGGTGCTGAAAGACGTTTCCTTTACCGTTTCACCCGGACAATCAGTTGCGCTGGTCGGTCACACGGGTTCAGGCAAGACCACGATCACAAATTTGTTGATGCGATTCTATGACGTGCAGAAAGGACGCATTCTGCTGGACGGCGTAGACGTGCGCGATTGGGAGTTGCAGTCGCTGCGCGAGAATTTCGCGGTCGTATTACAGGACATCTTCCTGTTCACCGGCACTGTCGAAAGCAACATTCGCCTCGGACGCGCAGACATTTCCGACGAACGCATACGGTGGGCAGCGACGGAAGTGCGCGCCGACAACTTCATTCGCCGCTTGCCGCATGAATATAAATCGGAGGTGCGCGAGCGGGGCGCCGGATTGTCAGTCGGGCAGAAACAATTGATCTCTTTTGCGCGGGCGTTGGCTTTCGATCCGGCTCTTTTGATTCTTGATGAAGCGACCAGCTCGATCGATACAGAGACCGAGCAACTGATTCAGGAGGCAATCGCACGGGTGATGCGTAGTCGCACTTCGGTAATCGTGGCGCACCGCCTGTCGACGATTCAGCGCGCAGACAATATCATCGTGCTGCATCACGGCGAGATTCGCGAGCAAGGAAAGCATCAGGACTTGCTCGCATTGCAGGGGTTATATTGGAAGCTTTACAGGTTGCAGTACTCGGATCCGGCGTGGCTGAAGGAAACTAAGGAAGAAGAAGAAGAGCAGATCACGTATCGCCCCCGGGCCCCCGGCTTTTCATTTGGCGAGGGGATGGGTTGATGGTCAGGGGTGCGAGACAGTGAAGGCTTCAGTCGCCTTTAAGTCATCAAGGGACACATTTATGGATATATCGGTCGAAGTCATTCGCAGCTCTTTTAGGAGCGCGATCCTATCTCGCCCATAAATGGGCTGCCAAGAAAAATGTCCGATAGGCTAGAACATCTCGTGCCCACGGCCCGTAGGAACACTGCCAATGGTTGACGATAAGACTATCGCAGCACATCATCTCGCGTCAGACCTGCAGGTTGCAGACTTAGACAGTGCCAGATGGGCTAAAGCTGAGCCCGTACATATCGATCGTTACTGGTCGGGCGTGCGCGCGCCCTCGTCTAGACACTCCGAAGCGCGAATTCTCTGGTCGAACAAAGTAATCGTGAACGATAAACCGCAGACTGAAAAGAAGACGATGGGCCTTTGGGATCGCGACGTGTGCGAAATCTTCATTGCGCCCGACAGAAACGTCGTCGAACGGTATTTTGAATTCGAAGCCGCGCCGACAGGCGAATGGCTTGACGTAGCGATTCATTGGACGCCAGAGAAGCGCGAATCAGATTGGGAGTTCGCTTCTCATATGACAACCGCGGCGCGCGTGGAAACGGAACGGGTGACAATCGGAATGCGCATTCCCTGGAACCACTGGATTCATCAGCCGCAGAAGAACGAGCGCTGGCGCATCAATCTGTTTCGCTGCGTGGGCAAAGATCCTGATCGCGGTTATCTTGCATGGCAAGCCACGAAGACACCGGAGCCGAATTTTCATGTGCCTCAGGTTTTTGCCTGGCTGGTTTTCGTTTAGCTGCGTCCGCTACGCCGCGCGATTTTGTAAACCTTCATTAATAAAACTCAAATAGCGATTTCGATCCGCTTCGTCCATTTTTACGATGCGCGCGCCGATCAGATAGGTGCAACCTAATTCCGCATCTTCCAATCGCTCATAACGTCGCGGCATAACCAGCATTGAGATTGGTTCACTGTTTCCCATTTCCAGACGCAGTTCCAGCTCGCGTCCTTCCGCAGCCAGGTGATGTCCATCAACATGCACTTGCGGCAAGAGCAGCCCCAATCCATTGCGGCTAATATCTCGCGTGTGGCCCATCAAACCCTGCGCACGTCGAGGTGAACCGTTGCCATTTCCGGTGCGATGGATGCCGACAGTGAAAAGCAGACGAACACGAAGCCTTGGCGACTGCCGGCGGTCTTTGAAATAAGTTCGAACACGAGAGACGACGGAACGAACTAACTCGGGCATGGCTGACCTCTTTCGCGTGGTAAGTGGGAACTAAGTAATTGAATGGTAAGGCAAGAAGGACGCGGCGCGTCCAACCCGTATTCTAGCCGTTAGAGGCCGAGGACTGCAATACTATTTTAATTGGACGGGTTTTCCACCGTGATCCGCGCTCTTGATGGCACCTGTCTGGTCCATCCAGAACGAAAGCTTGCCCGTATGGCCATAGCGGGCAGGCTCGGCGCTGGCAGTGTAACCCTTTCCGTCTGGCGCAATCGTAATGTGAAAGTAGTACCCGATTGCTTTCGGATCGGCCGATTCCTTCGCGATTAAATCCGCGGCAATCAGCGCCTGAAGATCGCCGAAAGCGCCGCTGTGCTGCGCGCCGTAAACGATCTGTACCGCAATCAGACGTTTCAGCAAATCCTCAATATCGCTCTGATGTTCCTCGATCAGCGCGTCAAGAAAAAATCGCCGGCCCGCTTTCTTAACGATCGCCTGGTTTGCTTCGTCGCCGATGATCCAAAAACCACCGGAACTGATTAAGTTAACCGGTTCCGAGGTGACTTGCGGTGTGCTTTCGGTGATCGGAACTTTGACAAAGACAGTCGCAATGTTGCCCTGAATCTGCTCGCCGGTGATTTCGATTTGCGCGGGAACCTGGGCGGCCTTCTGTTCGAAATCAGATCGCAGATCTTCCATTTCGTCGGCGCTCAAATCTTCTACCGCCGGTTTATAGATCGTCATTGCCCATGCGTCTTTGAAGCGATGCTCACGCATGGCTTTATAGAATTCGCGGACCACGTCTGAGGGCGAACGTTGAGTTTGTGCGCGCGCCGCAAACGAGGTCGCCGACAAAACAAGAGCGAGCGCTGCGATCGAAATAATTGATTTTGAGAACCTGTGAACAGACATAGTATTGATAATGCCCTCGATAGACTGCGAGGCGCGCTCAACTGAGAGCTATAAGCGCGCCCCGGAATATTATTCAATCAGATTCGAATCGAGCGGAAAAGGTTCGATTACCCTGCTCCACGCGTTTTGGTTCTGAGAATGACCTCACGACCAACCAAATAAAGCAGCAACATCAGGATGATGAACGGGATCATTGACAGCAAATCGCCGTTAGCCTCCCCGAACAAGGGATTGTGCGCCGTCGACCAATCTTCGACCGCCCTGTTAAAGTTGGCGAGCCCCTGCTTTGGCACGCCTTGCAGGATCGCGATAACGATTGCCGCCAACGCGCCTCCGGCAATGTAACCCGAGGCCATCAGCACACCCGGGCTCTTGTCAGTCTCGGCAACCAGTTGCTCTTCACTAAGTTTCTTATGCTGCAGTTTCTTGCGCAGGTACTTATCGACCAACAAGCGAATCATGCCGCCGATAAAGATTGGGCTCGACGACGAGAGCGGCAGATAAACACCAACTGCAAAGGCCAGGGAGGGAATGCCGCTCATTTCGAGCACGATTGCGATCATCACACCGAGGAGCACCAGGCCCCAGGGCAATTGCCGATTTAAAATGCCTTTGATGATGTAAGACATCAACGTGGCCTTCGGCGCATCGTACTTTGTCACCTGCGATCCGTCGGGCCGCGTTTTGTGAATGCCGTTGATCCCAGGATCTGCAAGATAGATCGGCACGCCTTGATCGTTAACCAGGTAGCGGCCCGCCGGCCCACCCGCGGTATCGGTCTTGTGATACGGCCGATACAATCCTGAATCCGAATTCGCCTGCGGCCCCTTCAGTTTTTCCGGAGGGCCCGCTTGCGCAGGATCGACGTGCAGCGTCGCCGGAAAATTTTCTTCCATTTTGTAAGCGACTCTGCCGGAAGCGTCGACGAGATATTCTCCGGGATCGAGCCCGGTAACTATCGGAGCGGCCGCGTCGTTTTTCAGGACTCGGTAGTTCCCTGCTGCTGGCGGTTTGATTTGATCCGTGAAGTTTGGCAATCCATTTACTTTGCCGGGATCGACCATCACCGATTTTGTAGCCGGCTCAAAACTCAGCCGCGGCACGTAAACGGTCGCTGAATCGTTCAGCACTAAAAGAATCGGCCCCAAGATGAGCGCCGAGGCAAACGCGCCAATCAGGATCGCAATCTGCTGATACTTTGGAGTCGAGCCCACCAGAAACCCGGTTTTCAAATCCTGTGAAGTAGTGCCGCCGTTCGACGAAGCGATGCAGACAATACCGCCGATGGAAAGCGCAGTAATGTAATAGCTCGGTCCAGTCCAGCCGATGACCAAGAAGATTAGACACGTCAACAGCAACGTGGCTACCGTCATTCCCGAAATCGGATTTGAAGATGATCCAATTTCACCGGTCAGCCGCGAAGAGACAGTGACGAACAGAAAACCAAACGCCACGATCAGCACCGCGCCAATCAAGTTGAAGCGAAGATTCAATTGCGGAAATAACATGATCAACGCCAGCAGAACGATGATGCCGCCGATGACGACCTTCATCGACATGTCCTGATCAGTGCGCGGGGCGCCGGCGCTGGCAGCAGATCCGCCACGCAAATCCGCCAAACCACCTTTCAATCCATGCCAAATCGTCGGCAGCGATCGAAACAGACTAATGATCCCCCCGGCGGCCACGGCGCCCGCGCCAATGTACAGGATGTAGGCCCCGCGAATTTGCGAAGGGCTCATCTCGCTAATTGGAACAGTTCCGGGCGCAAGGGGCGTCGTCATCCCGGAGCCAAAAAACTTGATCGCCGGAATCAAAACCAAATAAGCGAGCACGCCCCCAGCGCACATGATCGAGGCGATGCGCGGCCCGATGATGTAGCCGACGCCCAAACCCGCGAAGATTGTCTTCGCGCCCATTTGCTCGGTCTCATCAACCACATCACCCGCGCGGTGTGCAGCGGCTCGTGATTCATCGGAAGCGCCGGCCTTCAAAACTTCAGCACAGGCCGTCCCTTCGGGATATTTCAGATAGCCGTGCTGGGCAACAATCAGCGCGCGCAGCAGCGGAATCATCATGAGAATGCCGAGCAAACCGCCGAGTATTGCGACCAACATGACGCGCGTGACTTCCAGATCCAGCCCGAGGATCATGATCGCCGGCATCGTCACGCCTACCCCGAAAGCGATCGACTCTCCCGCTGAACCAGCCGTCTGGACGATGTTATTT
>QHXH01000283.1 GCA_003222855.1 Acidobacteriota bacterium | reverse complement strand
CCTTTCAACTCGGTACAGAACCGCGAGCGGTAGCGAGCGGGATTAGGGCTCGGCGTGCGGACAGATATCGATACTGAAACTAATCCAGCAGTATTTGAAAGTTGAATCTTTGTTCCGCTCGCTACCGCTCGCGGTTCTGTAACCAATATCACGGTTGCTCCTTCCGTTTGGCTTCGACAGGATCAGGATGTTCTGTGACGACTGGCGGCTCCTCTGGTTGCGGCAATCTCGGTCCAACCGAAACCCGATGAAAGAAGATCGCTGCGATGCCCAGCAATCCCATCCAGAGCCCGATTGGCTTCGCCAGCCACTTCCAATATGTATAGCTGGGAGGAATGATCGGAGTCGCCGGAAGTCCATATCGCTGAGGATTCTTCATGTCATGTAACACGTAAATCACGTGTGTGCCTTTGATCGAAGGCGGATCATAAACGCCGGCGTCGGCAAAGCCTGACACTTCGCGCAATTGCTTGGCGCGCAACCCCGCAATTTGCACCATGTCTGATTTCGTGCCGAAGTGCAGACATCCTGTCGGACAAGCCTTAATGCAGGCAGGCTCGAGTCCCTGACCGACACGATCCGAACAGAGCGTGCACTTGTAGACCTTCTTCGTTTTCTCGTTGAACTTCGGGATATCGAAGGGACAACCGGAGATACAGTAGCCGCAGCCGATACAGTTCTCCTGTTGGAAATCGACGATGCCGTTTTCATACTTAATGATCGCGCCATCAGCGGGACATGCACGGAGACAACCGGGATCTTCGCAGTGCATGCACTGATCTTTTCGCATCAGCCACATCAAGTTGCCATCGCGCTCGTCTTCGGCGAACTTGATCAGGTTCCAGTAGTTCCACTCGGTCGAGGGCATCGTCTGGTAAGTGTCGTCGAAGGTCGTCTCGCGAAACGGATGATCGTTCCATTCCACGCAGGCCACCTCGCAGGCTTTGCATCCGATGCACGTCGTCACGTCGATGTACTTGCAGACTTCTTCTTCGCGGCGTGTGCCTTGTCCCGGCACCGGCCCGGGATGGGCTGAGATTTCCTGAATCTGAAATGTGCTTGGGTTAGACATGTCGGCCTCCGAAAGCGTGTGGCGGTCGCAGCCGCGTAGCGGCGAAATGTTTATAGAAACCGAAAAACCGAATGAATCGAGGCTCTGGAGGAGCGAAATATAGGTTTCGCCCATAAATGGGCGGCGAAGAATTTAACGATATCTGCGTTTCTATAAACATCTCGTGCCTCCGGCGCGAAAAAGGCGCAACTAAGCCTTCTCGATCTTCACCAGAAACCCCTTGAACTCCGGCGTATACGCGTTTGGATCGGTAGCCGCCGGTGAGAGTTGATTTGCGGTCATCAGCGAAGTCTTGCCCTCATCCTCCGCAATGCCGCGATAGCCCCAGTGGATGGGGACGCCAATCTGGTAAGTTTTCTTGCCGTCAATCATCATCGGCTTGATGCGTTTTGTGACCATGGCTTTCGCGACGTAAACTCCGCGCGCGCTCGTCACTTTCACTTTTTCGCCGCCGGTAATCCCCATTTCATTCGCGAGTTGCGCCGGCACTTCGACAAAGGGCTCGGGCACCAGTTGGACATTCATCGGATTGTTTTTGGTCCAGTAGTGATAGTGCTCGGTCAACCGGTAAGTGGTGCAGACAATATTGAAGCCTTCGGCGGGCGTGCCCAGCTTGTCCATATCGGACTTGAACTTCCTGGCTACCGGATTGTTCGATTGATTCGGATGGAGTGGATTTGCGATCGGGCTCTCAACCGGCTCGTAGTGCTCTGGGAAAGGTCCATCCGCGAACGCGGCCAGCGGACCGAAAATTCGGCCCACGCCTTCCGGATTCATAATAAACGGCCCCATGTGATCAGCCGGTTTTGAGTCAACCTTGAAATCGGGCACGTCGTTGCCGACCCACTTCTGTTGGGCGTCGTTCCACCAAACCTGTCGGCGTTCCGCATCCCAGGGTTTGCCGGATGGATCACAAGAGGCGCGGTTATACATCACACGACGATTCGCCGGCCATGAATAAGCCCAGTTTGGAAAGATGCCCAGTCCTGAGGGATCTTCCGTACCGCGTCGCTGCATCATTGCGCCGGCTTCGGTCCACGAACCCGAATAGAGCCAGTTGCCGCAGGCGGTCGTGCCGTCATCCTTCAACCAGGCGAATCCGGGCAGTTGTTGTCCGGCCTTGATTGTCACGCCGGGCTGAGTGTCCACGGTGATATCAGCGAGAGCTTTGCCGTTGATCTCTTTCGCTACTTCTGCGAGCGAAGGATTCTCCGGTGTGGTGTAAGCCCAGGTCAGATTTAGAATCGGATCGGGAAACTTCCCGCCCTCCTTCTGATAGAGTTCTTTCACCTTCAGGAAAATGCGGGCGAGGATTTCCTGATCGACCTTCGCATCGCCCGGCGGCGGCACGGCGACGTATTTCCATTGCAGCCAACGCGCTGAATTAACGAACGTTCCGTCTTTCTCAGCGAAGCCAGCTCCGGGCAGACGATAGACGGTGGTATTTATCTGCTTCATCTGATCTTTCGTCGTGCCTGGAGCATTCCAGAATTCTGCGGTCTCTTCCGGATAGAGATCACAAACAACTAAGAACTCGGCCTTCTTCAACGCTTCAATATTCTTGCGAGAGTTGGGACCGATCGCGACGCCATTCATGCCGAAGGCTAACAGGCCTTTTACTTTGCCGGCATACATCTCGTCCCACATTTCGGTCCAGTCAAACTTGCGATCGATCTTCGGCAAGTGGTGATAGTTGAAATCGTTTTCTTTCTTTGCTGAATCGCCGTAAAGCGATTTCAGAAAGGACACCATGAACTTCGGCGTGTTGGACCAGTAGTTGTACGAATCCCATTCCGAAGGCTTCGAGGCCGTTGGTGTGGTGCGTTTGAGATACGTCGCAAGATCGGTATCGGTCGGCAGCCCTGGCTTTAAGTAGCCGGGAAAGATGTCGAACACTCCGCCCATGTCAGTTGCGCCCTGAATATTTGAGTGCCCGCGCAAAGCATTCACGCCGCCGCCCGCGCGCCCAATGTTTCCCAGGATCAATTGCAGGATTGCCGCAGTGCGAATGATCTGCGTGCCGAAGGTGTGCTGAGTCCAACCAACCGCATAAATGATCGTGCCGGCCTTCTTCATATTCCCGTCTTTGCGAATTGACGTGAACAGCTCGGCGGCTTTCAGGAATTCGGCTTTGGGAATGCCGGTGATGCGCTCAACCATCTCCGGCGTGTAGCGCGAGTACTGCTGCTTCAGCAATTGAAAGACTGAACGCGAATGCTGCAGTGAGAGATCGTAAGCAACGTTCGGCGGTAACATCGGCGGAGGTTTTTGTCCTCCCTGCCCGGAGACGCCGATGCCGCTGGCGGCTTGATGCCCGCCACTCTCGCCAGTTTTCTCTGAATTTTTTCCGCCGGAGTTTCCCGCGTTGCCCTCCCTGACGGTCGGGCTTCTGACACTCTCGTTCCCGTTGGGTGTGGCGGCGGCAGCAGCGGCGGGTTCAACCTTTCCGCCTTCTTCATAGTTCCAGGTTGACTTGTCATAGGTCGTTCCGGCTGCATCGAAACCAGAGAACAATCCGTC
>QHXH01000282.1 GCA_003222855.1 Acidobacteriota bacterium | reverse complement strand
CAGGCAAGACAGGCGGATCTCTTCCGGATAATCTTTGCACTCGAGAAGCCCGCGAAGGCAGCACGAACAGAGTCGCGGCATTTTCACGAAAGGGATAAACCATATGACAAACACCGCGACAGAAATTCAACGGCAAACGTCAAGCAACATCAGTACTTGGAACATCGATCCAGCCCACACCGTCGCTGAGTTCAAGGTAAAGCACATGATGATAGCCAATGTGAAGGGCTACTTCTCCAAGATTTCGGGTGTGTTGACCCTGGATGAATCGGACCTGGCGAATTCTCGCGTCGAGGCCTCAATCGAAGCTGCCTCTATCGAAACCCGTGACGGCCAACGTGACGCACATCTCAATAGCGCGGATTTCTTCCATGTCGAAAAGTTTCCCACTCTGTATTTCAAATCCACCGGCATCAGCATCGTCGGCGATGGAGAATCATCTGTCGAAGGCGATCTGACCATCCGGGGAGTCACCCGCCCGGTCCGCTTTGAAGTGGAAGGGCCAACGCCGCCTACCAAGGATCCATGGGGCAACACTCGGGTTGCGATCTCGGCTAGCGCAAAGATCAATCGAAAGGATTTCGGCTTGACCTGGAATGCTGCCCTCGAGACCGGCGGCATTCTTGTTGGTGATGACGTCACTATCACTCTGGAGGCTGAATTCGTAAAGGCATGACGGCCAGAGGGTGGCCTGCCTGGTTCTCGGCCGGGACGCATGTCTACCTAAGCCTAAGAATTTGAGTTGCTCATGACACCGGAAACTCATCTCAATCACTCGCTGCCGTTATTGCTTCATGTTGCCACGGCTATCACGGGATTGATCGACGCGATAAGTTACCTGGCCCTCGGCCATGTATTCACGGCAAACATGACTGGAAACGTCGTTTTCCTCGCGTTCGCTGTGGCCGGAGCACCCGGGCTTTCGATAACGCGTTCGCTCACGGCGCTCGTTGCATTTCTCGCAGGCGCCTTGATTGGCGGGCGCGTTGCGACTTTTCTTTCAGGGGTCTTCACACCGAGCTGGATTACCACGGCCCTAAGCCTGGAATCGGCTTTGTTGCTCGTCGCAACCCTTGCTGCGATCAATTTTCGTGATTCGTTGGGGAGTTCGTTCCAATTGTATTCGATCATCGTGCTTACGGCGTGTGCGATGGGAATTCGAAACGCGACAGTTCGCAAGATGGCGATCCCAGATCTCACGACTACGGTTCTTACCCTGACCATTACTGGTCTCGCAGCCGATTCGAGATTTGCCGGCGGTACTAATCCACGATGGCGCCGACGGCTTCTAGCCGTTCTCTTGATGTTCTTTGGAGCATTGATAGGAACGCTGCTACTAAGGCGCTCGCTCGTGTTGCCCTTGGCTACCGCGACACTCTTGTCAATCTGCTGTGTAGCGATATCAATGAAACAGCGAGTAGTTTTGGAGACGCGTGTGTTGTGACGACAAACAGGACAGTAAACATGAGTGAAGAAATCGTAAGACTGAAGACTACGGTCACGGATCAAGATCATGTCGCCGGACCGGCGAGCGCAGCTATCACCCTGGTTGAATATGGCAACTTCGAATGCATTCAATGCGGCAGCGCTTATCGCAGCCTTAAGCAGATTCGCAATGTGCTCGCAGATGAGTTGCGCTTAGTATTTCGAAATTTCCCGATGGTGCAAACGCATCCAGATTCGTTGCGCGCCGCTGAGGCTGCCGAAGCCGCCGCCGCGCAGGGAAAATTTTGGCAGATGCATGACGAATTGTTTACGCACCAGAAGGCGCTGGAAGATCGTGACCTGATTCGTTATGCCAAACGTGTCAGTCTCGACATCAGGAGATTTACGCATGACTTAGCGGAGAATATTTTTCTTCCGAAGGTTCAGTCTGCTTATGAACAGAGTCTCTTTGACGAGCATGTGACGGGCACTCCAACAATTTATCTCAACGAGATCCGGTACACCGGCGCGAGCGATGTGCAGTCACTTCTCGACGCCATCAAACAGAGCGATCCGGAAGACCAGATTCAACTTCCTGAGATTGCCGGTCAAATAAGACGGTTTGGCCGCAAACTAAGACAACGCGGCGCTGCCTTAGTGGGAATTGGGCAAACACTGATCGACTAAGATCTCTATGGTAGGACGTCCGGCTACTGACGTCGACACGTAAACGGGTGAGGCGCATTCAACTTTTGGAGGACCTCAAATGCGATCTGACATTGTTCCTGGGGCTATCTTCCCCGACTATGAACTCTCCGACCACAGCGCTAAGCGCCGGAAGCTCTCCGAACTGCAAGGACAAGACCCGATGGTCCTCATCCTTAGCCGGGGAGGCTTCTGCCCCAAAGAGCGCAGGCAGGCTGAAGGGCTGGTTCAACTCCATCGTGAGATCGAAGTTGGCTATTGCCGCCTAGTCACAATCAGCACCGACAACATCACTCAGACGAATGAGTATCGCAGTGGAGTTGGCGCCCACTGGCCATTCCTCTCCGACGCGGGGCGTATTGTCCAAAAAGATCTCGACATCGCCGAATTTACTGACACGGTACACAATCCG
>QHXH01000281.1 GCA_003222855.1 Acidobacteriota bacterium | reverse complement strand
GAAAGGGAAAATGGAAGGCCACGCTGAAATGGACATGAGCGTGACGGAAGGCTCGTTCTGGCAGCGCATCACATCGAAGAATGGTTTCACAGCTACGAGCCAGTACTTCGTCATGGATTTGCTTGCTGTATGGAAAGATATTGCCGGCGGTTTGCTCATCGCAGGCGCGCTCGTTGCCTGGGTGCCGAGAGATTTTTGGAAGGAATTTTTCTTGGTCTCGCATCCGGTCGCAGCAAAGGTTTGGGGACCGATCGTCGGGCCGATCGTCGCCGTCATTTCGTTCGTTTGTTCCGTGGGCAACATTCCGCTGGCTGCAGTGCTTTGGAGTGGCGGCATCAGCTTCGGTGGAGTCAT
>QHXH01000280.1 GCA_003222855.1 Acidobacteriota bacterium | reverse complement strand
CGCGCTTTTGCTAGTGGTCCGGTTCCTCAAAACCGGCGGACGAAAGATGCTCGCACACATGGAGTAGAATTGGTAATCGCGACCGCTCCCCGACTGTGATCGATCAGACTGTGAACGATTTGGTCATCTCTACTTAATGGATACAGCATCGCGAAGTTCGCCGATCCTTGGCGTCGTGATGCGGAATAAAGCAAGTGTTTTGGCCTTCATGTCCCAGGCTGTCTACAGAAATGCAACTATTTCGCTTCCCAACAGCGCGAACGGCACGATAAAATCTACAGCGTGTTCCGATTACGGTACCTTTCAGCAACCAATTTTATGAATACACAACTTATCATCACCGTATCGGTTGCGCTGTCTTTAGCGCCCGCTATGCCGTCACTCGCTGCAGAACATCCGCAGCCACGATTCCAACAGTTGCCACAGATAACAACCAGATCCGCGCAGAGTGCTACGCCGACAATGGAAGTGAGCAAGGCCGATATCTCTGCCGGGATCAAAAAACACATCGAGAGTGACCGCAGGAAATCCCGCGACAAGAAGTTTCATGTCAACTATCGAGGCAAAGATCTCGCGCTCGACTTGATCAAGGTCCATGACGATCGGCTCTCGAGTCTCGGCGGCGGCAAATATTTCGCCTGTGTCGATATGAAAGGCACCGGCGGCACAATCTACGACATTGATTTCTTCATGGCCGCACAACCGGGCGGCATGAAGGTCACAGAAACTTCCGTTCACAAAGTCAACGGCAAGCCGCTTTACAACTGGAAAGAAGAAGGCGGCGTGTGGAAAAAAGTGCGGATCTCGTAAAGACGAACGTTGCGGCTCTGCGGTCCGGTTGGCTCGGCATTGCATGACGTTAGTCTTCGGATCCTCCGAAAGATCGAACGATCGCCTGGAGGCGTTTCGATTTCGACGCACGTCTGACTAATTAATAAGCGGGTTGCGCGCTGCCTGCGCCTCCGCCAGCTTGTCGCGCCGATGGCAAAAACCTTCTACATCACGACCGCGATCGATTACACAAACTCGGCGCCGCATATTGGCCACGCTTACGAAAAGGTGCTGGCCGATGTAATTGCGCGTTATCATCGGCTTAAAGGCGAGAAAGTGTTTTTTCTCACCGGCGTCGATCAGCACGGACAGAAAGTTCAGCAATCCGCCGCGAAAGCAGGCGTTGCTCCGGCCGAATTCGTTAAAGGGATCACCGAGCAATTTGTCGATCTTTGGAAGAAGCTCGACGTGCAATACGACGCTTGGGCGGCAACGACCGATCCGCTCCACAAGAAATGTGTGCAGGGAATTTTGCAGCGCCTGTTCGACGAAGGCCAAATCTACAAAGACAAACAAGCCGGCCACTACTCAGTTCGTCAGGAGCAGTTCCTCACCGATAAAGAACGCGGACCGGATGGTGAGTTCGGTCCGGAATGGGGCGACGTGGAATTTCGCGAAGAGGAAAATTATTACTTTCGGCTTTCGAAGCACAAAGAATGGCTGCTTACGTACATCGACAATCGCAAGAACGCGATCATTCCCGATTTTCGTCAGACCGAATTGCGCAATGCCGTTGGAAGACTCAGCGGCGATCTGTGCATCTCGCGACCGAAATCGCGGCTCGATTGGGGAATCGAGCTCCCGTTCGATAAAGATTTTGTGAACTACGTTTGGTTCGACGCGCTCACGAACTACATCAGCTTCGCCGGTTACGATCCTAAGATCGACAAATATGAAGATCAGCCGCAAGGGTTCCGTGACCGCTGGCCTGCACTGCAAATTATCGGCAAAGACATTCTTGTCCCGGCGCACGGAATTTACTGGCTGATCATGCTGCACGCGATCGGATTTCCCGACGATCAAATGCCGCAACTGCTCGTGCATGGCTGGTGGAATCTCAGTGGCGCCAAGATGAGCAAGAGCGCCGGGAACATTGTCGATCCAGACGCGCTCGCGGAAAAATACGGTGCCGATGCACTCCGCTATTATTTGATGAGCGCGATCGTTATGGGCAAGGATGCGGATTTCAGCGAAGAACTGTTAATTGTCGACTTCAATTCTGATCTCGCGAATGCGCTCGGCAATCTCATGAACCGAACGCTGAACATGATCCACCGCTTTCAAAATGGCACGATTAAATGGATCGATGTTACAACGCTGCCGGAGAGTCAAGTACGGTCTCATCTGCAAACCTGGTCTGAAGATGAACTTCAAGCGGGGGCAAGATTATACACGAATGAATTTGCCGACTTCCGGCCAGGTAATGCTTTGAGCGCGCCACTTGCAAGGACGCTCTCATGCAACGCACTTGTCGAGATTAGCGCGCCTTGGAATTTGGTTAAGGATAAGCAGCAGGGAAAGTTACTGGACGCAGTTCTTTATCACCTCGCAGAATCTCTTCGCATTATTGCGATTTTGATTTCGCCGGTATTGCCCAAAGCGGCGCACGGGATTTTCGATCAACTGAATTGGAAAATGGCGTTGAGCGGGAAGGAAGAACGATTCTCGCTCAAAGATGCGCAGTGGGGCGGTTTGCCGGATGGGCAGGTTGTTGGCAAACCGGTACCCTTGTTCCCGAGGATTGAGACCACATGACTTGAGGGACGACCTCCCTGTCGTCGCACAATTCACGGACGGGACGGAGCCAGTCCCCTCCTTGATTACAAAATTATTGCGCACACTCTTCGAAGGCAGCCGGTTGACACTGCAGCCAAGCGAGCACTTCACCGGCGAAATGCAGTGAGCCGGTGAGAAGAATCCGATTTGGTTTGGCACGAGCCTGATCGAACGCGTCAGCAATCGACTGAGTGGTGCAGTAGGGGAGTGATGGAATACTCGCGCATAAAACTTTTGCCAGCTCATCCGGTGGAAACGCGCGATCAGTTCGAATCTTTGGTAAAAAAACAGAATCCGCGATTGGCGCGAGCGCTTCGCAGATTCCGCGCAAATCTTTGTCAGAAAGAATTGCAAGGATCAGAGACGCGCGCTGGTCGCCAAAAGTCTCTTGCCACGTTTGGGCGAGAACTTGCGCGGCAGCTGGATTATGTGCGCCGTCAATCACAATGCGATCATCCCAACGTTGAAAACGAGCGGGCCAATCAACTGACGCGAGCCCGCGAGCGATCGCTGCGATCGCCAGAGCTGCGTTTTGTTTTTGATGCTCGCCAGGGAGACCAACAGTAGATTTGTGGTAAGAGTCATTCACGAATTGCAATGGCGCCTGACATTCCACCGCCCGATCACGAATCACTTTTTCGGCATCGGGCGCTTGCGCCGCGGCAACAACCGGAATTCTTGGTTTGATGATTCCGGCTTTTTCATGGGCGATTTCTTCAAGCGATTCCCCCAGCCATTGTTGATGATCAAGATCGATCGGTGTGATGATTGAAACGTTTGGTTGCACGGCGTTCGTCGCATCGAGCCGTCCGCCCAGTCCGGTTTCCAGGATGACGATGTCGATTTTCGCGTTGGAAAAATGTTTGAGCGCAAGCGCAGTCGCAATTTCAAAAAAGGTCGGGTGCGGCTCCCAATCGCGAACGAGATTGCGAATTGCCGTCAAGCCATTGGCGACTCCGTCTTCGGAAATCATTTCACCATCGACACGTACTCGTTCGCGAAACGTGACGAGGTGGGGGGAGGTAAACAGACCTGTGCGATATTTTTGTGCGCGCAGAATTGAATCGATCATTGCGCAGACGGAGCCTTTGCCATTCGTCCCAGCAACGTGAATGACCCGGGCGCCGCCAAGATCGACATGAAGCGCGGCGATGAGCCGCTGGATATTTTCGAGGCCAAGTTTGATCCCGAAGCGTTGGAGGCCATAAATCCAGGCGAGCGTCTCCTTGTAGGGAGAGAGTCGCGGCACAGAGGCCCCTCCTACTTTCACGGCACGACGGAAAAATAACTGAGCAACTGGCTAAGCTGTTCGCGCATCTTTTTGCGGTGCACGATCAGGTCGATCAAACCATGTTCCTGAAGAAACTCGGCGGTCTGAAATCTTTCCGGCAGATCCTGATGCGTGGTTTCTTTGATCACGCGTGGTCCGGCGAAACCGATCATGCTTTTCGGTTCTGCAATAATCACATCGCCT
>QHXH01000279.1 GCA_003222855.1 Acidobacteriota bacterium | reverse complement strand
TGAATTTTACGCTTTCAGCGTGAAGAAGCCGATACAGAACCGGGAGCCGTAGCGACCGGATCATAAACTCATCCTGAGTGGCGGCATCCTGTCGCTATCGCTCCGGGTTCTGTAACGCCCTTCCTCACGGTCGGGCTACTGCCTCGATGCGGCTCATCGAATCCGGTGATACAGACGGATGTTCGTCAACAGAAACTCCGTATGCGTGTGCATGATTGATTCAAAGCTTCCGATGCGTTCGTTGTATTCGGACCAGGGAAACAATTCGAAGGGTCTTGACCGTTCCGTTTCGATGACAATCAGATATTCAACATTGTTCTGATCGAGAAAAGTCAGGAAGGCTTCCCGATCTCTCGGTGCGTTCGCAGACGTGACAAACTTCTCCTCCGGAATCCCTGACAACACTCGCACAGTTCCATCATCACAGAAGATCCGCGCGTTCGACCGTGCGTCAAAATGATCTCGTAGATAGTCTGCAACAGCGCGCTGCGCGTGATACTGGTTCAACGTTCCTACAGCGCCAACGAATTGAACGCTCGCATCAAAAACGCAAATCGCGATGATGCTGATCAGAAGCCGGCGCGCCAGGCGAGGCTTATTTTTACTAACCTTCAGAAACGTCCACGCCAGAATTGGTAGACCCAGGCTGAACAGGATCAACCCATAACGTGGAAAGATGATCGGCTGTTGATGCGTGATATAAGCCGCGATCAGCAAACCGAAGAAGGCTACAAAGAATAGCACTGGCGCCACAATCAAGTTTGCGTCACTTGCATTTCCTGCCCGCACGAGCAAGCTGCGAAAGCGCCGAACAACCAACCACGTGCCGACAAAACATGCAATCAGCACCGCGACATCGGATGAGACCAATAGCGTCGCTGCATCTTTCACAAGCTGGCGCCCAGAGAATTGCGCGATCGACGGATTCATGCGGAGTAGCCAATCGTGGTATTCCTGCCGTTGAATGAAGCACGCGAGCCAGTTCCCGGTCGCTTTCCACGAAATGTAAAACCAAAATACAGGCGGGGTAATCAAGATAAGCAGAGCGACGACCGATACCCGACGTTCCTTGATTAACTGAATCAAGGGAATCAGAGCCATCAGCATCCAGCTTTCGACTCTGGTGAGTCCGGCTAGCGCTCCGAATGTGGCCGCAACTATCCAGTTCCCAGTCAGCACGAAATACAGCGCAGCCAAAACAAAGAACGCGTGCGGCACGTCCGTCATCGCGGACGCAGAATAAAAAATGTGCAGCGGATTCAAAGCGATCAGCAGAAACGTCCAGATCGCCGCCATCCGGTTCGCGGTGAGCCGGAAACTGATCGCGTAAACCAGCAGGCATGAACCGACGCCAAACAGCGCAGCGACCAACTTGCCTGAATAGAAGCCGTTCTTAAGAGGCATGTTAACAATCGCTGATACAAACTGATAAAGCGGCAACCAGAAACCAAACAGGTCAGTTAACCTGAACGTCCCACTCGACAGCTTTGTGCTTAAGGTGCCAATTTCCTGAATGTACACATACGCATCTCCGAATGCGTTTGGGAGAAAGAAGGCGCTGAGGATGCGCGGAATCGAGGACAGCAGAACCAGAACCAGCCACGGGACGCGATCATTTTTGGCGGCGTGCATACTCGGCAAAAAGACTCAGAGAATACCAGTAAAATTGGGCCATCCGAAGCGCGTCCTTGCTTGTCGCGCCTGCACTTGCTTGTTATAGTCCCTGCTTTCGAAGCGACATGCGTAATGGCAACGGCGACTGAAGAAAAAGTTCTCGCGACGAATCGCGCGGCATTTCACAATTATCACATCTCGGCTAAATACGAAGCGGGCGCGGCGCTAACCGGAACGGAAGTGAAGAGCGTCCTTGATGGGCGCATTCAACTGAAAGATTCTTACGTTGCTGTTCGCGATGGCGAAGCATGGCTCTTTAATGCGCACATCTCGCCTTATACGCACGGCAATCGCGCGAACCACGATCCGTTGCGCACGCGTAAGTTGCTCTTGCGTCGGCGCGAGATCGACAAATTGGACGAGGCCGCCTCTGCTGATGGAATGACGCTTGTTATCACCCGAGTTTATGTAAAGCGCAAAATAAAATTTGAAGTTGGAATCGCGAAGGGTAAGAAGTTGTACGACAAGCGAGAGACAGAGATGCGCAAGATCATCGATCGAGAGACTCGCGCGCAATTGAAACAACGAAATCGATAAGTGAGTTCGACAAACTTTAGTTTGTGCCCGCATTTCAAAAAGAATACTTGACAAGCTGAAGCTTGTCGGACAGTTGAAGCGAGGAAAATAATGGAAGTCATCGGAAGCTCGAAACCCTTTAATGAAGTTGACGCGCAGGCATTGGCCGTCGCTGTTTTCAAGGACGAGAAAGCCAACAGCGGCTTATTGAAGACCCTGGATGCGGCCGTTGGCGGAATGATCACGGAGGTGATCGAGTCGGAAGAATTCGCGGCTAAACAAGCCGAGACGGCCTATTTTCACGTTTCGAGCAAATCGCTAAAGGCGCGGCGGGTGCTTCTAATTGGCTGCGGCGAGCGCGATTCTTACAAGGCGGCGCAGATTACCCAGATGGCCGGAACGGCGACGCGGTTTTTGCGCGTCAAGAATGTCAAGAGCATTGCAATTGCTCCACGCGCGGCCGGTGACGCCGCCCGGGTCGCGCAGACTGTTGCGGTCGGCGCGGTCATGGGCTTGTTCGAGCTGGATAAATACCGCACGAAAGAAAAAGAGAAACGCGAGCTGACATCAGTGACGGTCGTGATCGAAAACGCTGACCGGAAAGCTGTTCAGCGGGGAGCTGACCGTGGCAGGATCATCGGCGAGTCAGCCAATTTCGCGCGCGACCTTGCAAACGAGCCGGGTGCTTACCTGACTCCGACGATTCTCGCGGATCGCGCGAAACAAGTCGCGAAAGAATTCGGACTCAGCATCGACATCCTCGATCAGAAGCAGATGGAAAAGCTGGGGATGGGATCGCTGCTGGGCGTATCGCGCGGATCGGATGAGCCGCCCAAGCTGGTCATTCTGAAATATGAGCCTTCGCGATTGCGATCACGCAAGGGTGATTTGCTCGCCCTGGTCGGGAAGGGAATCACCTTTGATTCCGGCGGCATCTCCTTGAAGCCTGGCGAGAACATGGAGTTGATGAAGTACGACATGACTGGAGCGGCCACGGTGATCGGTACGATGCGCGCGATCGCTCAGTTGAAGCCCTCTATTTCTGTTCTTGGGGTTGCGCCCTGTTCGGAAAATTTGCCGTCAGGCAAAGCCACAAAACCCGGCGATGTTTTAAGAGCGATGACCGGTAAGACAATCGAAGTCATCAATACTGATGCTGAAGGCCGTTTGATACTTGCTGACGCTATTGCTTATACGAGAAAGTTGGGTGCAACGCGCATCATCGACATGGCCACGCTCACCGGCGCGGTGTCGATCGCGCTCGGCGACGTCAATACGGCCATCCTCGGCACCGATCAAAAATTGATTGATGAAGTGATAGCGTCCGGCAACGAAGTCGGCGAGAAGTTCTGGCAGTTGCCGCTCGATGACGAATATACGAAACAGATCAAATCAGACATCGCGGATATCAAGAACGTGGGCGGAAAGAAAGCAGGGACCATCACGGCGGCTGCTTTCTTGAAAGAATTCGCAGAAGATACACCGTGGGCGCATCTGGATATTGCCGGCACGGCGTGGGGCGACCCGGCCACACCCTATCGTTCGAAAGGTCCAACCGGAGTTGCCGTTCGGACATTAGTTGAATTCATCGAGCGGTCGGCTCAATCACAATAGTCAGTTCCGCGGCAGCATTCAGCAGTGCTAAGATTGCCAGCAGGATTTCGGCTTCGGCCTTAATTCCTGAGCAAGTTCAGCAGTGCCTGATTCCCCTTACGATGACCGATTACTACCAGGTCCTGGGCATTAAGCAGACG
>QHXH01000278.1 GCA_003222855.1 Acidobacteriota bacterium | reverse complement strand
GTCTCGCCTGACGGCAAGCTAATCGCCTACCTCTATGCCGAAGGGCAGCCCGCCCCTGAACTCGATCAGCCGCCGAACAAAATAGGCGTTATCCCATTCGGCGGCGGGGAGCCGATTAAAACATTCGACATCCCGCTTTTTAGCACAGTTCAGGCGACACTTCGCTGGACGCCGGACGGACGCTCCCTTCTCTACGCGGTCTCCAGAAGCAATGTGGCCAACATCTGGAGTCAGCCGCTCGACGGTGGGCCGCCCCGTCAGGTTACAGACTTCAAAGACAGTCTGATGGCTGCCTTTGACGGGTCGCGTGATGGCAAACTGCTTGCCTGCGTGCGCGGCGCACCTCAAAGGGACGCAGTACTCGTCAGCGACGCGCGGTAACTACAGAAAACTCGAATTATCTTGCCTGACATTAATCACCGGGTGAGTTGTCAACGATTCTCTTCACAAATAGAATTGGCTAAACCACGATCGATTGGCTAATACGATGGCAGATCACGGCAAGCCTGACAGTAGACCGAGCGCTCAAGCTCCCGAAGAACCGACGTCCGTCCAGATCAAACCGATCAGCAAGTCTGCCGGTGGCATGACTGCCGCGATTACCGCCGCGAAGTACGCGTTCAGTGAGATGGGCGTTGTGCGCGGCACTCGCGCGCTGCTGCAACTCAATCAAAAGAACGGAATCGATTGTCCCGGCTGCGCCTGGCCTGAGCCGGACGGCGAGCGTTCGCATTTTGAATTTTGCGAAGAAGGCGCGAAGCACGTCGCTGATGAAGCGACCAGGAAGCGAGCCACGCCTGAGTTCTTTGCGAAATGGAGCGTAGCTGATCTTTCGCGGCAATCGGATCTTTGGCTCAATCAGCAGGGGCGCATCACGCATCCGATGGTTTTACGCGAAGGCAGCTCTCACTACCAGGCTATTGATTGGAAAGACGCTTTCGCGCTCATTGCCGGCGAGTTGAATTCACTGCCGTCGCCCGACGAAGCGATCTTTTACACCTCTGGCCGCGCGAGCAACGAAGCTGCATTTCTTTATCAACTATTCGTACGACAGTTCGGAACTAACAATTTGCCTGACTGCTCGAACATGTGCCACGAATCCAGCGGCACGGGAATGAAAGAAGCGCTGGGCTTTGGTAAAGGCACCGTGACGCTGGACGATTTCGATCTCTGCGATGCGATTTTTGTAATCGGACAAAATCCCGGTACGAATCATCCGCGTATGTTGACGACACTGCTGGAAGCAAAACGACGCGGCTGCCGTGTCGTGCACATCAATCCTTTGCCGGAAACCGGCACAACGCGATTCAAACATCCGCAGGAGTTTTGGACGTGGCTCGGTGCGGGGACGAAGCTCGCCGATCTTTTCCTGCAGGTGCGCATCAACGGTGATGTGGCTTTGCTCAAAGGATTGATGAAAGAAGTTCTCGATGCCGAAGAACGCCGGCCAGGCGAAGTTCTCGATCATGAGTTCATCAACCGGTACACAACGGGGTTTGAGGAATTTAAGACTGCGTTGCGTCAAGCCCACGTCGGCGACATCCTCGATCAATCCGGAATCCGCAAGACGCAGATCGAAGATGCGGCGCGCATCTTTATTGAATCCGAGCGCGTGATTTTTTGCTGGGCCATGGGCCTGACACAGCACAAAAACGCCGTTGCGAACATCCAGGAGATCGTGAACCTGATGATGCTGCGCGGACAACTCGGCAAACCGGGGGCGGGTCTTTGTCCGGTGCGCGGTCACAGCAACGTGCAGGGCGATCGCACGATGGGAATTTGGGAGCAACCGTCAGAAGATTTTCTGAACAAGCTCAGCGCTGAATTTAGTTTCCAGCCGCCACGGGTTCATGGGTTCGATACGGTCCATGCGATTCAGGCGATGCATGAGGGAAGCGCAACAGTTTTCTTTGCGCTGGGTGGAAATTTTCTTTCCGCAACTCCTGACACTGAGTACACGGCTGAGGCTTTGCGTCGCTGTAGTTTGACCGTGCATGTCTCAACCAAACTGAATCGCGCGCATCTGATTACCGGAAAGCAAGCGTTGATCTTGCCGTGTCTGGGGCGCACTGAAGTCGATCAGCAAGCGAGTGGGCCACAGTTTCTGACAACCGAAAACTCGATGGCCGTCGTCGAAGCCTGGCAGGGACAATTGACTCCGGCTTCAGATCAATTAATGAGTGAGCCGGCGATTGTTGCGGGGTTAGCGAAAGCTGTTTTCGGAAATCGATCGAGCGTTGATTGGGACGGTTTTGCCTCGGATTACGAACGCATTCGCAGTTGCATAGAACGGGTCGTGCCGGGTTTTGAAAATTACAACGCGCGCGCACGTCAACCGGGTGGGTTTTATCTGCCGAATCCGATACGCGATCGTAAATTTAAAACTGAAGACGGGCTCGCCCATTTCACGATCCATCCCTTGCCGCGAATCGATCTACAGCCGGGTGAATTCCTGATGATGACGATGCGCAGTCACGATCAATTCAATACCACGATCTACGGACTGGATGATCGTTATCGAGGCGTTCGCAACGGGCGCTGCGTGGTCTTTCTTAATCCCGATGATATTCGGTTGAGCGGCTTCGAAGCAGGCGCATGTGTAGATCTGATTAGCAATTATGAAGGCGAAGCGCGAATTGCGCGGCATTTCACGATTGTTCCGTACAGTATTCCGCGTCGCTGCGCGGCGACCTATTTTCCGGAAGCGAACGTCCTGGTGCCGGTCAAGCATTTTGCGGACAAGAGTCACACGCCGGCATCGAAATCGGTGGTGATAAGCATTCGGGCGGCGGACCCACGTGAATAGAATACTTGCGGCTCTGCCGCCGCACAGTGCGGAAAGCCTCCGGCTTTCCGTGCGAAGTTCTTAGATTTTCCGAGGCTACGCCTCGGGCGGAGGCGTAGCCTCGAATTGTTATTATGAGTGTGACGGTAAGGCAGAGCCTTACCGCAGTGTGCTGAGGCAAAGCCTCAAGAACAATGACTGTCTCGAAAACCGGACTCTACGAGCAGCTCGCGTCACAGCGCAGCAGTCTGCTCGCCGGCGAGCGCGATCTGACCGCAAACGCGGCGAATTGTTCGGCATTGCTTTTTCATTCGCTTCCCGATTTGAATTGGGCTGGTTTCTATTTTGTTAAAGATGGCGAGCTGGTGCTGGGACCATTTCAAGGTAAGCCCGCATGCGTGCGCATCCGCGTCGGTCAGGGTGTTTGCGGCGCGGGCGCTTCAAAATGCGAAACTGTTATCGTGCCAAACGTGCACGAGTTCCCGGGCCACATCGCTTGCGACAGCGCCTCGAATTCCGAAATTGTAGTACCTTTAATGAAGCGTGAACGATTGATTGGTGTGTTGGATCTTGATAGTCCATCAATCGGAAGGTTTGATGCCGACGATGCTGATGGACTTGAGAAACTGGCAAAAATCTTGATCGAAGTCAGTGGTTAGTTCGTTCCGTAGGAGCGAAATGTTTATAGAGAGCAGCGCCAACGTTTTTCTCTTAGGAGCTCCGGAGGAGCGAAATACCTGATAGCCTATGCCGCTCCTAAAGGAGCTGAGTGGTTAATGTTTATCCCGCGGCTATAAACATTTCGGCCCTAACGGGCCGCGCGGGATTTGGCTGAACTCATCGTGACGACACCCATCATCGTCGCCGTTAGCGGATTGTCGTCGAACACCGGCAAGACGACGCTCGTGTGCGAATTGATCCGGCGCTTGCCCGGTTGGGAAGCGATTAAGTTGACGCGCGGACATTATCGCTCGTGCGGAAAAGATCCAAGCGGCTGTTGCGTCAGTGATCTGCTGAGCGACGGACCTTTGATTCGATCAGGGCGCGAAACGAATTACGAGAGAGGCAAAGACACCGGGCGTTTTTGGGATGCGGGTGCCGCGAATGTCCATTGGGTGATTGTGGGCGAAGAGCAGGTTGAAGCCGGCATCGCCGGCGCGTTGTCGCGAGTGAAATCCGCAGGAGTGATCATCGAAGGCAACAGCTTTCTTGATTACCTCGAAGCCAACTTCGCGATCATGTGTGCCCGGGCCGGCGAAAACAAGATGAAGACCTCGGCGCGCAGAACAATGACGAAGGCAGATGCGCTGTATCTTTCGACGATTGATGATTCAGATCGAGCAAGCGCGATTGAGTTATTTGAGAAGTGGCGCAAGGATCTAACGGTTGAGCTGGACACCGATGACGTTCCTGTTTTTACGCGTCATGACATTCCGAATTTGATCGATTCCATTTACGAAACGCTTTCTATCTTCTCTGTGCCCTTTGTGGTTAATGTTTGATATGCAGGCTGGAAGCCTGCGCACCGCCGGCAAGGATGCCGGCGCTCCATAATGATCACTATTCGTAAATCAGAAGAGCGCGGCCACTTT
>QHXH01000277.1:4974-8120 GCA_003222855.1 Acidobacteriota bacterium | reverse complement strand
CCGTTTTGTTTCGCGTCGTTCCGTGTGATTTCGTGGATCGAGTTTTTGCCAAAGATTGAAATATCCACGAATTCACACTAAGAGTTCCGAGACTAGTCTTGTTTCTTCCGAAAGTGCACGTAGTGTGACTTGTGTTGCTCAACCAATTCCCTGGGCACGACTCGCCGGGTGATGTGCCAGATGAAATCCATCTCGGCGTGCGTAGTGCTTAGCGCCAGCCGTGCCTCAAACACGAGCAGGATGCTGCCATAGAAAAGAAACATTGCGCCGGCGAGCCCCATGACAACCGGCACCCACGCGCCGCGCGCGCTAAAAAATGCCACTACGCCGATCGCCACACTCGTCGCTACGAACACGCCAACCGCGAGATAGAAAGTTGTCAGCGCGCGCTGCAACAAGCGAGAGCGACTGGTCAGCTTGTCGAGTTGATCATAAAGCATGGCGCGCTCTTCCTCGAAAAACTCTACGCTGGCATCATTATTCGCGAGCTGGCGCAAACGATCAGAAAGCGAGCGCACTCGATCGACGACACGGCCCAACCGCGTCGAAGTCGAAAGGATCATCGTGCCGCTCGCCGAGATCAAAACCGCCGGCGTAATCATGGCGGTCAGGACTGCGAGCGATGAAGTTAACGCGTCCATGCGGGATTTACCAAAACATTCATTCTAGCGGCTGAGAAGGGTCGAGGCCAATTTGGATAAGATTGGAGTTCCGCCTTTAGGCGGCCTGGTTAAATAGAGAAGCGCCGCCTAAAGGCGGAACTCCGAACCATTCGACTCTGAACTTTATGATATTCTCGGCTCGCTCTCGAAAACTGGACCATGGCTGATAACGCGTATCATTTCGTCGACCAGTGGCGCGTCGAAGGTGACGTGAAAGAAGTCGCGGACATTCTCGAACATGCGTTGGCGCTGCCGCGTTGGTGGGGGTCCGTCTATTTCGGCGTCAAGGAAATCGAGCCTGGGGAAGAGCATGGCATCGGCAAATTGATCAGCCTGCACGCTGGAGGTTGGTTGCCTTACACGCTGCGAATCAATTTCCGGACCATTGAATCACGTTATCCGCACGGCTTCACCATGGACGCGACCGGTGATCTCGAGGGAAAGGGTATTTGGACTTTTAGGCAGGACGGGCAGTTCGTCCTGGTAACTTATGATTGGACCATAAAGGCGAATAAACCGATCATTGAAAAGCTTTCATTCTTACTCAAACCAATTTTTCGATCGAACCACACCTGGACCATGAAACGCGGCGAGGCGAGTCTGAAGCTTGAACTGCTTCGCCGGCGCGCAGGTGCTTCCGAAGAGATCGCTCGCATGCCGCCGGCCCCTCGCGCGTCCTTTATAGTAAGAGTACTTGGATTGAATCGCAGCTAGCTAACATGTTCATCCTTGAACTTTACTTTCTATTTTACCGAGTTCCCAAAATGATAACTCGCCTCGCGCGCGAACGTGGGCGCAGTGCTTTGGGATTTCCGCCACCGCCGCCCGAATTCTCGCGGGAGCCCGAACGTGTCGACTAACCAACACCCACGCCAATCTATTGCCTGGATTCCCAATCTTGTTTACACAGGCGCGCGATTTGAGAGTGGTTTGGCACTGGTATGCGATGAAGCAGGAACAATCCTGGAGGTTGTGCGCGCGGACGAATTACGCGCCGCAAGGAAAATAAATTTGCCGCGGCGCGCGCTGCTTCCGGGCCTGGTCAATGCTCACTCGCACGCGTTCCAGCGAGTGTTAAGAGGACGCACTGAGTATCGCACCCCTCAAAGATCGTTTAGCCGCGGGCTGCCGCCCGCCGGGCCGGTCAGTAGCCCGACTCTAAACGAGGTGGACAGTTTCTGGACGTGGCGCGAAATGATGTACTCGGCGGCCATGCGTCTAACTCCTGACGATATCTATCATGCTTCACGCATGGCATTTCTCGAGATGGCTTTGAGCGGTATTACCTCGGTTGGCGAATTCCATTATCTCCATCACGCACCGGACGGAAACTCTTATGACGATCCGAATTTGCTGGCGAAAGAAGTTCTGCGCGCGGCCGGAGATGTCGGCTTGCGGATCGCGTTGCTTCGGGTCGCGTATGCGCGCTCGGGTTTTCAAACCGCAGTGAATCCCAAGCAGAGGAGATTCATTGAAGGTGATCCGCAAATCTATTTGAAGAATGTGGAGGCCCTGGCGAAGAGTGTCAGAACCCCGAGCGAGGGCAACGCAACCAGTAACGCGCTTGCTGACGCGCGCGCTACTGCCAGCGCTTGGATCGGCGTCTCACCTCATAGTGTGCGCGCTGTTCCTTTGAACTACCTGAAAGACGTAATCGCTTATGCGAACGAACACGATTTGAAAGTCCACATGCATGTGGCCGAACAACCGGCCGAAGTTTCAGCTTGCATAGAAGAACACGGCCGCACGCCGGTGGCCTTACTGCAAACTGAAGGACTGTTGAGTGAGCGATTCACGGCAGTACACGCGATTCATGTAACCCCTAAAGCCGTTCGCTCATTCGCTCAGACCCACGCGATGGTGTGCGCCTGTCCCACAACTGAGCGAAATCTTGGCGATGGGGTCGTGCCCGCGGACCAATACCTGAAGCATGACGTGGCGATTTGTCTGGGCACAGATAGTCACGCGCAAATCGATCTATTAGAGGACGCGCGCGAGCTTGAATATCACTTGCGCTTGCAGAAACTCGAGCGAGCGGTGCTCAGTGTCGGAAGCCCGAGCGTCAGCGAGGGCAACTCGGGCGACGAGGCCCTCCCTAACGGTCGGGCTTCTGACACCGCCCGGTTATTGTTTGATTGCGCGACGATCAACGGCGCTCGCAGCATCGGAGCACCGGGTGGAGTGTTCGAGGCTGGACGGCCAGCGGACTTCTTTACGGTCGATCTTGATGATCCCTCGATCGCCGGGGCGTCGCGAGATGATCTTTTGCCGGCGATTGTTTTTTCTTTGTCCCGAGCAGCGGTGCAGGAGGTTGTTGTGAACGGCAAACCCATTGTGTCGGAGGGCCAACATCTGATCCAGGAAGAGGTCGTCGAACGGTATAATGAATTGCAGAAGAGATTGTGGGGATGAGAGTGTCAGAAGCCCGACCGTTAGGGAGGGCTACCATAGCCATCTGGCCCTCCCTAACGGTCGGGCTTCTGA
>QHXH01000277.1:3785-4934 GCA_003222855.1 Acidobacteriota bacterium | reverse complement strand
GCTGAACTCATCTCGTATCTCGAAGCGAGATGCAAAACAGTAGGTCTCATAACTGAACAGCTCCCCCACACTGATCAGACGGGCAGGACTAAAATTAATCTTGTCGCGCGCACGAGTACCGAATCAGAAGTCGAACTCGCGCTCGTCGGCCACACCGACACCGTGCCTTACGATCCGAATTGGACCAACGCGCTCAGCGTAACTGAACAGGACGGAAAGCTGTTTGGCTGCGGCGCATGCGACACAAAGGCATTCATCGCGGCCACGCTCACCGCACTCGACAGTATCGACATCACGAAAGTGAAAAAGCCGCTCGCATTGGTTTTCACCTGTGACGAAGAGATTGGTTGTCTCGGCGCGAAACGATTAGCGGCAGCGAAGCCATTCAAGTGCCGTTATGCGATCGTTGGCGAACCAACTTCGCTGCAACCAATGCGCGCCGGTAAAGGATACTGCCTGGCAGAGATTGTAGTGCGGGGTCGCGAAGCTCACAGCGCATATCCGCAACTCGGCGCGTCGGCAATCTTTCGCGCCGCGCGTTTGATCGAGCGCATAGAAGCCATTGCGGAAGCATTGAAGAGCGATCGGCGCGATGGTTTTGATCCGCCTTACACGACGCTGAACGTTGGCTTAATCAACGGCGGCTCAGCCAGGAACGTTATCGCCGGCGAGTGTCGCTTCACGCTCGAATGGCGAACAATACCTGGCCAATCGTCCGATCTTGTTTTGAGTAAAGTAAGAACAGCGGTGGCGGATTTGCGAACCGCTGAACCGGATTCTGTTTGTGAGATCGATGCCGGCCGCGCCGACGACAGTTTCGAAACGTGCAGCGAATCAGAACTGGTTAAGTTCCTCGAAGCATGTTCAGCACAATCGTCTGGAACTGTCGCCTTCGGTACGGAAGCACCCAGCATGATCGCGCTCGGCGCGGAAGCAGTCGTCTTTGGTCCGGGCGACATCCGCGTTGCGCATCGCACCGGCGAGTTTGTTCCCGTCGAGCAACTCAACCGCTGCGTCAGCATTTTGAAGGATGCAATCGTGCGATTTTGTAGCTGAGGTTAGTATCTTGGTTTGGCTTTGCGAATCTTTGCGCCTTCGCGGCTTTGCGTGAAATGACTTTTCGTGCAGGGTTGTTCACACAAAGGCGCA
>QHXH01000277.1:386-3752 GCA_003222855.1 Acidobacteriota bacterium | reverse complement strand
TAGCTGAAGACCATTATGCCTCCCCGCTCGGCTCGCTTATCATATTCGTTTATCCTGCTTCCGAGGTCTTGAAATAATGAATCGCCAACTCAAATTATTTCTGCTCGCTGTTGCCGCCGTCGTTTGCTTTCACGCCCAACTAGTTATCGTCAAAGCCAACGTTGTCACCGGGCCAATCACGCTCTCAGTCGATGCCACTGAAGCGCCGCGCAAACTGTTTCATGCGCGCATGACAATGCCGGTCTCGCCCGGGCCAATGACGCTCGTCTATCCAAAATGGATTCCCGGCGAACATGGACCAACCGGCCCAATCATCAATCTGGCGGGGCTCCGGATTACGGGCGGCGGCAAGATAATTCCGTGGCGTCGCGACGACGTCGAGATGTACGCGTTTCACTTCGAAGTGCCGGCAGGCGCGCGTGAGATCGAAGTCGCTCTCGACTTTCTTTCGCCGACTTTTGCGGGAGGTTTTACAGCCGGCGCATCGACAACTTCTCATCTGGCAATCGTCACCTGGAACCAGTTGCTTTACGCTTCCTGCTGGTTGGAAATTCGGGACCTCGCTGCCGCTTTCCGGTCATGCCGGTCACCCGGGACAGGTCAACTTCGCGCCGGTATCGCTGGAACGGCTGGTCGATTCGCCGCTGCTCGCGGGCGAATATTTTCTCGTGATTCCGCTCGCAGCGAATCCGCCGAACGAGATTGACATTGCCGCGGACAACAACGCGGACCTGGCGATCAGTCCCGAGCTGGTAACGACGCTCAAGAGAATTGTCTCGGAAGCTGTCTCGCTTTTCGGCGCGACGCATTACACGCATTATCATTTTCTTCTCACGTTGAGCGATCACACCGCGCACTTTGGGCTCGAGCATCACGAATCAAACGACAGTCGCGTCGCTGAACGGTCGTTGCTCGATGACGCGCTGCGCGATGTTTCGCTTGGCGTGCTGCCACACGAGTTTGTGCACTCATGGAATGGCAAGTATCGGCGGCCCGCCGGATTGACGACGCCGAATTACCAGGAGCCAATGAAGGGCGAGTTGCTTTGGGTCTATGAAGGATTGACTCAGTACCTCGGCAACCTGCTCGCCGCCCGCAGCGGCTTATGGACCGAACAGCAGTATCGCGATCATCTCGCCGAGATCGCCGCCGATCTCGATCACAGGCCTGGCCGCGCGTGGCGGCCGCTGCTCGACACCACGATCGCGGCGCAGCTTCTCTACTCTGCTCCGGAAGAATGGGATTCGTTGCGGCGCGGCGTCGATTTCTATGATGAAGGCTGGCTGATCTGGCTGGACGTTGACACAAAAATTCGCGAGTCGAGCGGTGGCGCAAAGACTTTGGATGATTTTTGCAAACGCTTTCACGGCGCGCCCAGCACCGAGCCGATGGTCAAGACTTACACTTTCGATGATGTCGTCAGCACTTTGAATGAAATCGCGCCGTTCGATTGGCGAAACTTTTTGCTTACTCGTTTGAATTCGACAGACTTCCATGCGCCGCTGGGCGGCATCGAACGGAGCGGTTGGAATTTGGCCTATCAACCGACGCCCAACGCTTATTTGAAAGATTTCGAGAAGGTGCGTCGCGGCGCGGAACTTGGATACTCGATCGGCTTGCGTCTCAATGAAGACGGCCGCATTGCCGACGTCGTCGAAGGAATGGCAGCGGCGAAAGCGGGCCTCGGCCCGGGAATGAAAGTCCTCGCCGTAAACGGCAAGGCTTACTCAGCGGACATTTTGCGCGAAGCGATCAAAAAGACGGCTGATTCGCGCCATCGCCGGCTCGATCTGACGATCGACAACGAAGGCCACATGGAAAATCATCAACTGACTTATGCGGAAGGCGAGAAGTATCCAGTGCTGCAGCGAGACGAAACAAACGAGATAGGCGAAACGGGATAGTGGGACACGGTAAGAGGTGCATCGGTACAGAACCGGGAGCGCGAGCGACTGGGTTTCTTCTGGAGCTTACCCGCTTGCTAGCGCAAGCGGTTCTGTAACAATTCAAATGTAACGTGCGGCATCGTGCCCGCGTCTTAACAATATCATTTTGATTCTTAATTCATTGGTCTTATACATCATGCGTTTTCTGTCCACGTTACTCGTTTTGCTTTTCTGCATCACGGCTGCCGGTTTTGTCGCCCACGCTCAAACCAACGACACGCCTTTTCCTCAACCCACGGAGCTGAAACAAGGCCCGCCGCTAACCAACGAGGAATTCGTGCGGCTGCTTTATCAACTGCCGGCTCATCCGAACGAAGTCGAAAAATTAATTGACGACATCCGCAAGCGGGGCATCGCTTTCCCCATTACACCCGGCTTGCGATCGCTCGTCGCCACCAAGAGCGGCAACGATGCGTCGTTGATGCATACTTTGGAAGAAGCCGATCGGCGGCGCGCGAATCCGGCCGTCGCGCCGCCGCTGCCGCCAATTGCTGAGTCGGAGGAGTTGCTTGAGCAGGCGCGCAAAGCAACGCTGGGTGCGGGCGAGAAGATGCCGGACTATTTGGTCAAGCAACAGATCACCCGATCGCATGCCTTTGGGCAGAGCAGGAATTGGGCTCCGTACGATCGTTTGAGCATCGCGGTCAGCTATCGTCAGAGCGCGGGCGAGGATTACAAACTGCTTTCGATCAACGGCCTGCCGGTAACCGAAGATCAGAATTACAACATGAAGCTCGGCGGCACGATTTCGACCGGTGAGTATGTGACCGCGCTCATTGAACTTTTCACACCTGAGAGCCGCGCGCAATTCACCGCGGTTGACACTGACACTCTGCGCGGACGCCGCACGATCATATACGAATACGAAGTGAAGCGAGAGAATTCACATCAGTCTCTCGGGTGGGGCGAAAGTGGATCGATCAAGCAACAGACTATTTCCGGTTATCGCGGTCGCATCTGGATCGATCGCGAAAATTATCGCGTGCTGCGCCTGGAAGATATCAGTACTGAGATCGAGCGGGGCTTTCCGATCACCGCCGCCAGCAAGATCATCGATTACGATTGGGTGACGATTAACGAACAGCCGCATCTGTTGCCCTCGCGCGCCGTGGTAGAGCTGACTGATCGCTATCAAGGCCAGACTGAGCAAACGCGCAATGAAATTCTTTTCCGCGGCTATCGCAAGTTCGGAGCGGAAGTGAAAATCATCGACGTGGACGAGAAAGATTTTCCGCCCGATAAGCCGGAAGATGAACCGAAGAGACCCGAAAACCCACCAGCGCTGAAACCGCCGCCGGTGAAGAAACCGTGAAGAAGCAGCGCGGTTCAGTCCGCGTAGCGGACGCCGCGGACTCTTCTTGTTCAACTTTCGTTGCATTATTTGTCGGCTTTGGGTTGAGGTCATCGGCATTCGTTCGGA
>QHXH01000277.1:0-280 GCA_003222855.1 Acidobacteriota bacterium | reverse complement strand
CCGATCCACCTGCGCCAGGGTGCGACCGTCTTTGTTTTCACGAAGCATGGTTACGAGAAAGTTCGTTCAGGCAGCAACGGTTTCAATTGCATGGTCAATCGTGACGGCCTGCAAAACGGAGATAATTCAGTTTATCCAACCTGTTGGGATCCGGAAGGCAGCCATACGATTCTGCCGGTCATGCTGCGAGTCGGTGAGTTGCTGGCCCAGGACAAATCCGCGGCAGAAATCAAACGCGATATTGACGAAGGTTTCACGCGCGGACAATTCCATAGTCCGA
>QHXH01000276.1 GCA_003222855.1 Acidobacteriota bacterium | reverse complement strand
TACAATCACTTCGCCTCCAAGGCAGAGCTTGAAGCGGAGGCGAGCGCGAAAGGCGTCGCGGAGGCCATCGCCATGTTGGTCGAATCGCTGAGCGACCCGCGCAAGGACGGCTGGGAGAGATTCGTCCGTGGCTATCTCTCCGCTGAGCACCGCCGCGAGCCGGGGACCGGGTGCACGTTGGGCGCGCTGGCGGCAGACGCCGCCCGCAAGGGGCCCGCGGTGCAGGCGCGCTTCGCAGAGGCCGTCGAGGGAATGGCCGGCGCCCTCGCGGATCACCTCGCGCGCAAACCATCGCGCGGAAAGCGGGCCCGCGCCCGCCGCGAGCGTGCGCTGCAGATGCTGAGCGAGCTGGTGGGCGCGTTGGTGCTGGCCCGCGCCGTGGCCGCCGCCGATCCCGCCCTTTCCGACGAGATTCTCGCCGCCAACCGCCGCGGGCTCCGCTGAGCAACTCGCTCAGGCGGTGCGCGAGGGCTGCGTACGGGTCAGCCGTCCTACCACGGAGCTGACGACTGCGGTCAGCCTCCGCAAGGATTGCGACACCCTGCGCGGAGGCGCTACACCCCGCCGCGCAGAAACGCTTGAAAGTCCTGATGGAGAGCGCCTCCGTCTCTACGACTGAAGTTTCGCTACCAAGTGGATTTCGGTTCCGGCCAACGCCTTCGACACGGGACAGTTCTGCTTCGCGCCCAGCGCAATCCGCTGGAACGTCGCGTCGTCGATGCCGGGAATCTCCGCGGCCGTCTCCAGATCGATCTGCGTGATGGCGAACCCGTCGCCGCTCTTCGTCAGCGTCACCGTCGCGCCAGTGTGGATCCGGGTGGGCGTGAAGCGCGCGCGCGAAAGCTCGGCGGTCAGCGCCATCGTGAAGCAGCCGGCATGGGCGGCGCCGAGGAGCTCTTCGGGATTGGTAGCCGACTGGCCGTCTTCGATTCGAGACTTGAACGTATACGGCCCCTCGAAGGCGCCGCTTTCGACTGCGAGTCGTCCGGCCCCCTGGATCAAGTTACCTTTCCACTCTGCTTCCGCTTTGCGGCTTGGCATGACACCTCCACGCATTGGCCATCAAAGATGCGCGAAGGTGCCTGAGCGATTCTTTTCACCAGCCCGTGCTTGCGGGTGCGGTCTAGGCGGTGCCGATGAGCGACCAGTTGCGTGACGCGCTCACGCTGGCGCAGGAGAAGCGCGATCGCGCTGATGTCGAGCATCGGCTTGCCGCGCTGCTGCACGAGTTGGCTTCCGGAGCGGACTTCGCTTGTCCTCCGCCGCGGCGACTAGCACTTCATCCACGAACGACCGAGAAGTCCTTCAGCGCCCCCGCCGCTCCCACCGCGAATCAAGGGGGGCGAAGCCGCAGGGTCACAATTGCCACTTTGCCGTTTAGTTTCTTTTCTTTATCGAGTGCTGCTCTCATCTTCCTGCTCCATTAATCCTGTGCTGCGAGCATACGATCGACCGATCGGCTCATTTGTTTCAAAAGAAATCCAGGCGCCACGCGACTCATCATTTTGAGTTGATTCGCCTGGCCTGGACGAATTTCAAATCGATCGGTTTGCATTCCTTTGACGGCGGATTCCACCATGTCTTCCACCTTCATGATGGA
Source organism: Acidobacteriota bacterium (assembly GCA_003222855.1). Classification (GTDB taxonomy): domain Bacteria; phylum Acidobacteriota; class Blastocatellia; order Pyrinomonadales; family Pyrinomonadaceae; genus UBA11740. Next base: position 2,272 of record QHXH01000276.1, on the reverse strand, counting down.
AACGCCTTTCATGTCTTCAACGTCAAAGTCACCCAAGAGCTCGGTTTGTGTCGCCGGTGGTGCCAGCTCAAATACCTTCACCTTGGTGTTTTTCAATTGCACACGGAGAGACTCGGTGAACGAATGCAGACCGGCCTTGGTGGCGCAATAAACCGGTGAAATAGGCAATGGAACAAATGCCAATCCCGATGAAACGTTCATGATCGCGGCCTGTGGTTTTGTTTTCAAATGCGGCAAGAATTGTTTCACCATGCGAATCGGCCCGCTCAAATTGATTTCAATCTCTCGAGTGATATCTTCGAGGCTTCCAGCATTGTCGTGAATATTGATTTCACGCATGATGCCGGCGTTGTTGATCAAGATGTTGAGCTCAGGAAATTGTTTGGTGACCTCTTCGTAAAGAGTGGCGATCGCTTTCGGATCGGAAACGTCGCTTCGAAAGGTATGAATTTTTGGAAAGGCTGCTTTCGCGCGGTCCATCTTGGCTTGATCGCGGCCCGTGATAAGAATCGTGTTACCAAGCGCCGTGAGTTGTTTGGTGAGTTCGTAACCGATGCCGCTGGCACCGCCGGTGATCAAAACCGTATTGCTCGTGAGTTTCATGATTTGAGCTCACTCGGCAGCCGCCCAACGGCAGATGCGGACTTTCTGGCGAGCCCTTTACCAATCAAGTCCGCCTCGAGTTTTCGCGCAAGAGAAGCAGGCACGAGGGCATTCATAATGCGGTTTAGCCTGCCTGGAATAATTCTGGAGCGGTTTTTGCGCAGACCGCTGAGGCCCTCAGATACGCACTGCTCGACGCTCATCGGTTTCATCGGCATGGTCTTCGGATCGAGGCCGAACTTGTCGAGCACCGCTGTGTTCGTAAACCCGGCTGCCAGTACAGTGACGTAGACACCCAGAGGTTTGAACTCATAGTGAAGCGCCTCGCCAAGGCTGTGTACATACGCCTTCGCGGCTCCGTCATTCGCCATACGCGGAACGCCGCTTTCCGCACCCATCGCCCCCGCGAGGATCAAGCCGCCCCGCCTCCGCTTGGCGAGTTTCGCGCCAAAGTGGTGGGTGATGTCCAGATGTGCCATCGTACTCACCCGCAAGGTCGTCTGATGCAACTGCCGACCAAGCTTCAAGAACTCGCCGGGATTTCCGGTGCCGGCATTGGAGACGACAAGGCCGATATCGAGATCGTCAGTGGCGGAGGTGAGTTGCCCGATGAAATCCTCCCGAGAGACATCCAGCACGACGACTCGATGCTCCACACCGTAGCGCCTGCTTGATTCAACGCCTACTTCCTCAAGCAAATCCTTCCGCCGCGCAACGAGGACAATGTTGATTCCTGAAGCTGCGATTTGTCGCGCAAATTCCTTGCCTATTCCGGACGAGGCACCCGTGACCAGTGCCCAGGGGCCGAACCTTTCTTTATCGAGTGCGACTGACATCTTTTCACTCCGTTCTGCCGGCTTTGGCTTGTGATGTCGCTGGGGGTCTTCGAATAAACGCTGAGTAAGCTCAGTCAACTTTGTAAACGCGGGCGGTTTGCGCCCCCAGGATGGCGCGTTTGTAGGCTTGCCCGACCTTCCATCCTTCGACCGGAATCATGCCGGTGAAGAACTGGGCAAACTGAGATTCGGATTCTTTCAGCATCGTGGGACTCACCACATTGATACGAAGTCCCTTGGGAAGCTCAATTGCGGCAGCCCGAACAAAAGCCTCCAACGCGCCCGAGACAGTCGAACCCGCAACGCCGGCGAAGATCGGGTCGTCATTGAGAATGCCCGAAACCAAAGTGAAGGATCCTCTTTCTTTGATGAACGGGATCGCCTCCTGAACCAGATTGATCTGACCCATGAGCTTGCTTCCCAACGAGAACTGCCACTTTTCAGCGGTGAGCTCCGAGAGCGGAGCAAATGCGACCTGGCCTGCTGCAATGGCCACTGCATCAAACGAGCCGACGGCTTGATAGAGCTTCCTGACGCTTTCGCGGTTCTCGATCTCGACTCGAAAATCGCCAGACTTGTGCCCGACCTTGACTATCTCATGGCCAGCACCCGCCAATGCCTTTTGAACCAGTTCGCCGATCGTTCCGTTTGCGCCAATCAAGATGACTTTCATGACCTAGCGAAGCCCGCCGGACGCGAGGAGCTGCTCGCCGGTCAGCCACCCCGAGTCCGGGCCGGCGAGGAAGACCGCGACGGCAGCGATGTCAGCCGGCTGCCCGGTGCGGCCCAGCGAGGCCTGCGCGGCCGTGTTCTTCTCCCAGTCGGAGCCGATG
>QHXH01000275.1:6602-7652 GCA_003222855.1 Acidobacteriota bacterium | reverse complement strand
GTATCGAATCCTCGGCCCAACTCGGGATAGTATTTGATGAACAAAATCGAGACCGGAACGACGATGTAAGCGCATCGCTTCATCACTCTGCTCAGCGCCTTTTCAGGGTCCGGCTCTGTCAGGATGATGAGCACCATAATGGGGTGACCGAGTACCTTGAACCACCGCTTGAACGCAACAAACGGAAAGTCGGACCAGACGATGGAAATGAGCCACCCGTTGTTCTGAAGAATTTCTGAAAGGCGCACTTGCCTCTGAAGAAGGACACAAAAGCCCACCGCAATCAGTGCGAAGTAAAAACAGGCATCCAGCGGACTTCCCTCTTCCAGTGAAGCAGCGCCGCTCACGTGCAAGCCGAAGATGTTGAGCCATGCGGTAAAGCCTCTTGAGCAGGTCATCACCAGCCAAAGAAGTGGGAGCCAGAGCGCGCCGCTGACATCGGGCTTTTCCCGAATGTCTCGCCGGAAGAGGAAGACGATGAAAGCGATCGTGAGGCAGGACGCTATGATTGGAGGGAGGTGCATCGCTAAGTCAGCCACCCCTCCGGGCCAAGATTTTTCTGCCTAAGCGTGTTCGACTGCACGATGGCCTGCAAAAGAGCTGACGGAAATTTTTGCAGCAGGATATCGATATTCGGCATCACGCAGTGGCCGCCAATCTCGCCAGGGAAATATTTCACCGGCGGAAAGAATTTAATTTCTTCATAGAACGACACGACTTCGTCGTAATTGATGCCGAGTTTGACACAATAGCGTTCAACCTCCTGGGCCCACGCGATCAGCAAGCCGAAATAGGTCGTTTCGGTAAGCTTGGCAATTTCGCTCGCCTCCGGCGAGCTGAGCAACTTCGTTTTCATCCCGACTTCCTCAAAATGCTCGACGGCGCGCTGACCTGACGGCAGATCCAGCGCTCCAACAAACTTTGCATAACGCAACATTTCGTCCTGCATTCGGACATGCTTGCCGCGAACGGGGCTGTGCACGACTGGGGTTCCGGATTCAACCGCAATTCGACGCGTGGTTCCAGGAGCAACTGTGCTATTGATTACCG
>QHXH01000275.1:0-6534 GCA_003222855.1 Acidobacteriota bacterium | reverse complement strand
GGGAGACGGGTGCAGGCTGATTGATATCTACGCCAAACGTCCGATACCTGCCCTTCATAATCTCCAGCAAAGGCTTGCCGACTTCACCCAGGCCCACGATGACAACCGTTTGGTTCACAGCTTGGAATGGATAGAATTGCAGTAGTCTTGCTGGTGCTCTATCTCGTCATGTCTGACATGAGGACCGGCTCCGCTACTCCGCGGTTTCTGCTCTGCCCGCGAGTGGGCTTGAAAGCGTTCTTGATCTCAAAGGCGACCTCTTCAATCGCTTCATTAGGAAGTTCTGGGTAAATGGGAAGCGACAGAATGCGAGTCTGGTTGGCATAAGCAGCGGGAAAATCCGCTGAGCCGTGATCAAGATGAGCGTACGCAGGATAAAATGGGAGGGCTTTGGGATAATTCAAAACCGTTGCGATGCCGGCGTCTGTGAGATGCTTTCTAAGATCATCCCGGTTTTCCGTGCGAATGACATAGAGGTGATAAACATGGTCTCGGCCGGCCCCGACTTTTGGTGTCGCAACATGACCTACATCCTCCAGAAGCTCGTCATAACGCGCGGCGACATGGCGGCGCGCCTTAGTCCATGCCGGTAAATGTGGCAACTTTGCATTCAGAATAGCTGCCTGCAGACCGTCCATACGGCTGTTGATCCCTTCCATCACATGATCGCCTTTGCCGCCATGACGCGCGAATGTTGCCATCCAGTCGGCGAGTTGATCATCATTGGTCACAAGGCATCCCGCATCCCCGTAGGCGCCCAGGTTTTTGCCCGGGTAAAATGAGAAGGTCGCAACGTGGCCAAAGGTTCCCACCAACTGTCCGTTGTACCTTGCCAGATGTGCCTGGGCGCAATCTTCTATCACCCACAGATTGTGCTTTCGCGCAATCGCCATGATCGCGCCCATGTCCGCCGGCTGTCCATATAGATGCACTGAAATGATTCCGACCGTGGCAGGCGTAATCTTTGCTTCGATGTCGACCGGATCAATCGTGAAAGTTTCCTCGTCCGTGTCGCAGAACACGACTCGCCCGCCGGCCTGCGTGATTGTCTCGGATGTCGAGATCCAGGAGTGTGCCGAGGTAATTACTTCATCGCCGCGTTTCAAGCCAAGCCCTCTCAGGGCGATGTAGATTGCGTCGGTCCCGTTCGCACACGAGACGCAACGTTTCACGCCAAGCGTTCTCGCCCATGCCTCCTCGAATGCGTCCACGTGCGGTCCGCGAATGTAGGCTGACTGGGCAATCACTTCGGCAATCGCCCTGTCGATCTCCTGCTTGATCGTGAGGTATTGGGCGTGCAGGTCAACGAAGGGGATTTTCATCGGCCAGAAGTCAAAACTCAGAATTCGGAAGTCAGGCGGAATAGTTACCCGCCTACGCCGAGGCTACGGCACGGCTGGAAGGCGACGGAGGAGGCGGGCTGGATTGCCCGCATAAATGCCTGAGACGGTAACATCCTTAGTCACGACTGCCCCAGCTCCTATAACCACGTGATCACAGATGGTGACCGGAAGGATTGTTGCATTTGTTCCAACACTCACATGATTGCCAAGTGTGGTCGGCCGCCAAAGCTCCAGTTTTCCGGCCGGGCCACCCTCGCCAAACAGGTCGTTAATAAACATGGCGCCATGAGAAATGAAACAGTCGTCCCCAATTGTAACCAGCTCGCATATGAACGAGTGGGATTGAATCCGGCACCGCTTACCGATGATTGCTCCCTTTTGGATCTCAACGAAAGGCCCGATTAAGGTATCATCGCCGATGTTGCAGCCGTACAAGTTTGTCGGCTCAATGACCGTCACATTTGCGCCGAACCTTACGTCGACAAACCCTACCATGCGTCGCGTGACTGGATTCATGTCGCAAAATTCTCATGAATAACCTCGCCGTTCAGCGGTCGCGCGCGCTCAAGAATGGAAACGACAGTTCGCGCGTGGCTGAGCCCGGTGAGTGGTTTTTGTGAATTGCGGATGCAATTAACGAAGTGTTCAGCCTCGACGCGGACTGGCTCCGCAAACTTGACTTCCGGCATCAGAATATCACCGCTCCGATAGTCGAACTGCGGACCTTCGGGATTGTCGAAGTCCATGTTCTCACCAAGAATCGCCCGGCGATCGATTCCTTTGTCGTAAATGAGGAGCTTGTTCTCGGCGATATCGTCGTAAACCACCATCTTGCGCGAGCCGACGATAATCATTTTTCGCACTTTCTGTGGGTCCAACCAGCTAACATGAATGTTTGCGATCACTTTTCCGGGATATTCGAGATTAAGGAAAACAACGTCGTCGATCCCCTCTTGCATATAAGCCATGCCTTGGCGGCCAATGGAGATCGGCTCCGGGTCGTTGAGCCAATATTGAATGATGCTGATATCGTGGGGAGCGAAGTTCCAGAGGGCGTCGATGTCGGAACGAATCCGGCCGAGGTTTAGGCGCTGGCTGTAAATGTAGCGAAGTTCACCTAGTTCGCCGGCATCGATCAGTCTTTTCACATAACGGACAGCTGAGTTATAAACGAACGTGTGACCGGTCATCACACACCGCCATCGGTTTTTCCACCAGCACGTGCTTGCCGGCTTCCAAAGCGCGTTTGGCCAGTTCGTAATGCGTGTGGGCGGGCGTGGCGATCGCCACCGCATGAATGTCTCGGTTACCAAGGATGCACTGGTAATCGTCGGTCGTTTCCAGTCCGGGGTGCTTGAGCCTGGCGTGGGCCAGCCGCTCAGGGTCCGGGTCGCAGCAGGCTACTACGCGGCACTCCTCCGCCTCGCTGAAATTGCGCAGCAGGTTCGGGCCCCAGTAGCCACATCCGATTTGGGCCAGGACTAGATTGTTCGATGACACGGCCAAAGGAAATTCAAAAGGAGAAAGCGAGAAGGACTAGAAGCCTAGGCAGGACTTCAAGAGTGAGTCTCGCTATAGAATTGTTTGCGCGCCTGGCTGAGGTCCTTTGTTTCCCCAACATGAAGCAATCTCGGTTGCACGGATTGCGACTCTCCTGTAAGGACCTTAATGGGCCTTACAGCTTTATTGCCAAGAATGTCCGTTACATTAAAACGTGCTTCTTTGCCGCCCTCCAAACCGGCTTCAGGCGCCTCGACAAAGACCCAGCCTCTAACGGTGTGGCGAGGTTCGATGTTTTTGTTTGCGATCGCATAATCAAATGTGTCTTTTTCTATGTTCGATCGACACGCTTGCTTCATATCATCGGTAGGACCACGGTTATAAACTTCGCCGCTGTGCGCGTCGATCGTAACAAGCCTTACCCACTCTTGTTTGCCGCTCAGCACCTCGATCGAATAAGAGTCAATCATGATAGGTGCGTCGCCTAAATTAGTGAATCGAATGTATAATAGACCATTGATCGGCGATGCAATTATTAATCCGTTTTTGTCGCCGTGTATCAGCCAAAAGCTTTCATCCATAGATTTCGGATGTAGCCATCCGGCTTCCACAGCGACTTCAAAGTCCCGTTCAGGTGATATAGCTTCACCGGTTGATGTTGTTGAGGTGTTGAACGGCTTCCCGGCAAAAGCGGTTTGGCTAATGAGCGCAAGCAACACAATCGAGAAAAGAATGGTTGATCCAGGCAACATGGCTCGCAAGCCTCTAAATGAATTACTAGCCACTCACCGGGGCTAGATGTACTTGCTCAAACGCTCTAAGCAGCGATCAGAAGTGAGTCGCAGGTATCAATTGTGAAGTCTTCGAAGGCGGCGCTGCGGCCACGGAGGTCGCGCGTTGAACCGCCGCGGTTGTATACCCTCACTACTAACGGCGGAACATTGGCGGCATTACTAGCAAGTTCATTATTAGCCGGCTGCACCCAGATGTTTCGGCCATCGTGTGTGGCACTGTCAAACGATGTTTCGCGTCTGTTGCGAAACCATGAGACGGTTTGTGCCGCCGTAGCAAACCAAGGTTTCCTGGCGCGCAGATTGTTGAGCAAAGTGACATAGAAATCGCCCCACAACCTTTCAGGGCCGAGGCTACGGTCGTGCCAGTTAATGGTGAGAACGCCGCCGAATCTTGTTACATTCTCGATCAACGGCAGCATCGCAGCCCGCGCCAGGTCATCGGACAAGTTCATGTATGACGGATAAAACAGGGCCGTGTCCATAATGTGCAATGGGAGTTCGAGCAACCTATCGACGTTAGGATGCTTGAAGACTTGAGCTGTTCCCGCACGGTATCCGATCGTTTCGTTGTAGCCAACCGTTGAGTCATACGAGAAGCCGGCTTTCTCGAGGGTCAGTGGTGCTTGCAAATCAAAGTAAAGCCAGTGCATCCGAACGCCTGTCTCGGTTGTGCCCGTGATTTTCTGAACGCGTTCGCATTCACCACGGCCCTTTGCGCTGTCGCGCCATGCATCGATGCCGTGAACAGCGATTTCACGGTTTGCAGAAAGCAGCTTCTTCAAGTCGTCGGCAATATCGGCCAAAGCGTAGCGCGAGGCGCGCTTTGCTCTTGTTCGACCGCGAGAATCAACGCCGGGGTTCCCCTCTGTCGGAATGATGAAGAAGGTGGAGGCAAGGTCCCTTTCCAACTCCAGATACTGATCGAGCTGATTCCAGAAGTCTTTGACAATTCCAGTAAATACCAGAGGCAGGGAAAGCGCGGCCTTCCAATTGGTAGCTACCTGCTGCAAAGACCTTCTTCCTCGACAAAAGTCGATTACCGAGCCAATCAGCGCCCGGTAGAGAAAACCGAACATTGTATGATCGCACTTGTGATAGCGCACACGCGGGTGATCAACGTCATGAGTAAGGCAGACGATAAAGCGATGGCCTGCGGGCACGGGAAGTATCTCGACCAGAGGGAGCCCCTGGCTGAGGATCAGCTCCCGGAGAAGCGAAATATGGAGTTCTAGCGTAGGAATGCTGGCGAATTCTGCTGGTTGTCCTTGCGTCAAGAGGTGGCGGACTTCTGCGAAGAGATCGAAGCCCAGGCGAACGACCGCTTGAGTGCCAGAAGCTACCGAAACAGCAGCAGGCGAGTTTGTTCCTTCGTGAAGGAGAACTTCGTTGCCTCCGCCATCGAAGAGAATACAACTTCCATAAATCGGCATTCGCTCGCCGCGAAAAGAAACAAAATCGCGGCCGGGAGCCGGCCGTGTCTTCATGCTTCGGCATTCCTCGAACGCCTGCCGCTGCGCGCCGTAGAGTAACAGCAGCCCAGCGTTGTTCTCGGGGACTAAGCTGTTTGAGCAAATCAGGACATCATAATGCGCGCCGGATCGGTAAAATTCCCAGGGTGTCTTGAACAACTCAAAGAACTCGACCACGGCGGGATGTTCGGTCTCATTGGCAACAACACCGATCATTTCGAGCCGAGAAGCTAATTTAATCCGCTTGAAGACCGTCTGGGACCGCCCCTGCTCTTACTCTCGCTCAGGCTGTGAGAATCGGCTGGTGTCAGCAGCAGCGTAAGCAAAAGTAAAAGACAGAGAGTAATCACAATATTCCGGTACCCCCGTGGAGGAGTTCGCCAATTGAATTCAACAAGGTGAGCCGCTCGCGGCTCCAAGTGTGTGACCGATAAACAGCCTGGCCGCGTTTTAACGTTTCCGCTACCTCAGCCGGATGAAAAAAGGCGAACTCGATTTTTCGCGCCAGATCATCAGCATTCCCCACCTCGAAAAAGATCAGGTCATCATCGCCAAAATAATCCTGAATTCCTTTTGTCTTCGGGGCAATTACTGGTTTCGCCAGCGCGAGGTATTCGAAGATGCGCGTTGGCGTATTGATCTCAGTGAAGATGTTCCGGTGGTTAGGGATGATTCCGAGGTCACAATCTTCAATCGTTTCCACGATCTCCTTGAGATTTCGGACACCAAGATAATCGACAATGCTGTCGAGTCCCCGCTGCCGGGCCGATTCCATCACCTTCTCGAAGAAGTCCGTCTGCTCACCACAAACACTCAATCGGACAGATGGAATTACCTCCCTCACCTTCTCGAGGGACGCTACCGCTAGGTCGAAGCCATTGCGGTGAACTAACGACCCGTGATAGAGAATCACAAAAGGTTCGGACCCGTTGCCGTTCTTTCCATCCACATCGCGGACGTCACCGCGCTGAAAGCGGAAGATTTCGTCATCGGGTGAATTGATTACGACTTTGATCTTATCCGGCTGGCAACTGCGTGAAGAATAGATTTTCTTACACGCAAGATTCACTGTCAGCACGAGGTCTGCAAAGCGAATACTCCACTTCTCGAGTCGCTTTAACATGACCACGCTTAAGCTTTTTTCGGGCAACCTGAAGATCGTCTGCATGAGCTCGGGCATCGGATCGTGCAGGTCCAAAATAACTTTGGCGCCGAGAAGCTTTGGCACGGTCGCACCGAAAACGAGGATGTCCGGCATGTTATGCACGTGGACAAGATCGTAGCGGCGCGTGAGGGATCTCGAAGCAAGATAGAAAAATGAGGCTAGCACGAAAGTGGCGTACTGGCCGACATAACCGAGCTTACTGCCACGTTGGCGCTTCAACCGGACACGGGTCACGTTGATGCTGCCGAAAGTCTCGCGGGCTG
>QHXH01000274.1 GCA_003222855.1 Acidobacteriota bacterium | reverse complement strand
GCGCTGCTTGAATTCATTACCTGCGCGCAAACTGATTAAGGAAATTACTATAAATGATTGAAGAAAATCCCAACGTCTCGTATGAAATTCGGGTTTCAGCCGGCAAGAGCGGAAGCGATCCGACCCAACCGGATTGGGAAGTCGCTGAATTGGAAAATGGGGTCGTGATCGACAACGCCGACATCTATGACAACCTCACCTATGCGGAAGCCCAGCAGATCGCCGGCATGTGGACCAAGAAAAAAGAAGAAGCCGAAGGCGCGCCGGAGTAGTGTCAGAAGCCCGCGCGTCAGCAAGGGCTACTGTCACGATCATAGCCCTCCCTCACGGTCGGGCTTCTGACACTGGCAAGCTAAAGATCCTTTACATGACTGAAAAAGTTTCCGCACTTACCAAAGCCACTGCCGATTCAAATCCGATCCGCCAGTTCGAAAAGTGGTTGCAGGAAGTGCGGGCCAAAGGCGTCACGGAACAGGATGCGATCTCGATGACGCTGGCGACCGCGACGCGATATGGACTGCCCAGCGCGCGCATCGTGCTGCTAAAGAGTTTTGACGATCAGGGTTTCGTTTTCTATACGAATTACGACAGCCGGAAAGGAAATGAGCTGGAGGAAAACGCGCGCGCCTGTCTGCTCTTTTATTGGTCCGTGGTCTGGCGACAGGTGCGCATCGAGGGCGCGGTCGAGAGAGTCTCTGAGGCAGAATCAGATCAGTATTTTCACTCGCGGCCGCTCGGCAGCAAGATTGGCGCGTGGGCTTCAGAGCAAAGCGCCGCGATCGAGAATCGCGAACAGTTGGAAAAGCGATTCGAAGAGTTCAGTTGGAAGTTCGGCGACAACGTTCCGCGGCCAACGCATTGGGGTGGTTACCGCATCAAGCCTGAGACAATCGAATTCTGGCAAGGGCAGGACAATCGACTCCACGATCGACTGCGCTACTCGCTGCAAGAAGATGGCGCGTGGCTGATCGAGAGGCTCGCTCCTTGAGGTAGCGCAAATTGTTAATTTGCGAATGATGCAAGTTAACAACTTGCGCTACAGCGTCGGATGTGCCGCCACGAAATTCACCAAAGCCCCCACATAATCCGAAAATCTCGGACAGCGAATCCCGTGAGGCGCTAACAATCCTCCGGCCCGCGTGGTGTCGTAAGTTTGCTCGAGAAAGAAATACGGCACGGCTGAATGCGGCAAGCCGGTAATCCGCGGCGCCAACGGCAACATCAGCACCGGATAGACAATTTTTGCGGGCACCGTCGCGAACGAATCGCGGCCGCCTACAGCTTTCGAAATCCCATCGAACAACTCTTTCGTAGTCAGCGGCGCCGGATCGGCAAGTTGCACAGTCGCACCTGTGGCGCGATCGTCTTTCGCCAACGCCACCATCGCTTCGATCACAAAATCAACCGGCACCAGGTTCAGACAGACGTTTGGATTGCCAATGTTCAAAAGCGTCAATCCGCCCGGCCATCTCCGCAAATAATGAATCAAGTAGTAAATGCCGTCGTACTTCGCCGTCTCGCCGGTTTTCGAGTCGCCGCAAACGACCGCCGGCCGATGAATCGTAATCGGCAATTCCGCTTTCAATGCCTCGACTTGCAGCTCAGCCAGATACTTCGTCTCTTCGTAATGATTGCGAAAGCCGGCGTCATGATGCAGTTCGTTTTCCTTGATCAGTCCCTGCCGTTTCCCGGCGACATAACATGTTGAGACGTAATGATAGCGACGCAAGCGCTCGACGGTTTTCGCAAACTCATTGATGTTCAGCGTGCCCTCGACATTCACCCGCGCGGCCACGTCCTGGGCCACCGCCAGATCGTAAATCGCCGCCAGATGAAAGATCGTTGCGGTTTCGCGGCGCGCTTGCGCCAATTCGATCGCAGGCAGTCCCAGATCCGGTTGGGTGATATCGCCTTCTACGATGCGAAAGTTTTCTGCCGGCGAGCCGGTTTCGCGACTGATTTGCTGAACTGCTTCGCGTGCGGCCGTGATGAATGCCGGCTGTGTCAGAAGAATGAATCGCGCAGCTTCGCTAGCGAGCCGCTTCACGAGGCGCGTCGCCAGAAAGCCGGGAAAGCCAGTCACAAAGATAGTTTCGTCTAAATCCATGATGAAACAATATCCGATATACTTTCACTTTTCTATGGGAACTCAGGTTATCCTAGGGCAATAATATATTTAAATCATCCGTCTTGCGGCTTTCGTGTGGATTGGTTTTGTGTTCGTGTTTATTCGTGGTTTGCTTTGCCGATGAATCAACGGGAATCAAACCACGAAATCACACGAACCAGGAATCATGTGTCACAACACTTCAGAGACCAGATCGTGAGCGAATCCAGGAGAATCTAAGTGAAACGTATTTTTCCAGCAATATTCGCGATTGTTTCTATCCTGTCTGTGCCTATCCAAAGCCAGACTCGCATGGATCAGGAATTACTGAACGAGATTATGAAGATCAAAGCGATCGACAATCACGCGCATCCGGTGAAATACGTCGCGGAAGGCGAGCCGCCGGACGATGAATTCGACGCCCTGCCGCTGGATGCGATCGTCGCGTTTCCGTTGCCCGTGCGCCTGAGTCCAACCAATCCGGAATTCATGCGCGCCTGGCGCGATCTATATCACTATTCCCACAACGACATGAGCGAAGCGCACATGCGCGAACTGATGAATGCGAAGCAGGCCATCATCAAACAACGCGGCGAGGGCACGCCTGCATGGATTCTGGATCAGCTCAACATCGAGACGATGTTTGCGAACCGCGTCGCGATGGGCCGCGGTTTGACGCCGCCGCGGTTTCGTTGGGTCGCGTTTGATGACGCGCTCATCTTTCCGCTGAGCAACGAAGCGCAAAAGCGTTTCAACCAGGATTACAAGGGCTTCTATCCCGGCGAAGAGAAACTGCTGAAGCGTTATCTTGGCGATTTGAAAGTTGCGGCGTTGCCGGCGACGCTCGACGCTTATCTAAAAACGGTGGTAACGCCGACGCTCGAGAAGCAAAAACAAAATGGCGCGGTGGCCATCAAATATGAAGCAGCGTATCTGCGCAAGCTCGACTTTGATAACCCCGATCAGGTGAAAGCGCGGCTCACTTACGCGCGCTATGTGCGCGGAGGCGAGCCACCGGCCGGCGACTACAAAGCCCTGCAGGATTTTCTTTTCTTCTACATTGCGCGCGAAGCTGGACGACTGGGTTTGGCCGTCCACATTCACTGTATTGAAGGCGCGGGCGGGTTCTATCGCCAAAGCGGCAGCAATCCTTTGCTGCTCGAATACGCTTTCAATGACCCAACTTTACGAAAGACAAACTTCGTCGTGATTCACGGCGGCTACCCGTTCACAAAAGAAATGGGATCGCTCTTGAGCAAGCCAAATGTGTATGCAGACTTTTCCGCGCAAACGTTCTTCACTTATCCGCGCGAGCTGAGTGAGATTCTGCGCAACTGGCTGGAGTTTTATCCCGATAAAGTCCTGTTCGGCACAGATGCGTTTTCATTCGGCCCGGAAGTCGATTGGGGTGAAGTTGCGTGGCTGTCTAATACTACGGCTCGTCAGGCATTGGCACTGGCATTAACCGGGATGATGAATGACGGCGAGATCGATCGAGCACGCGCAATGGAGTTGGCGCGCATGGTCCTGCATGATAACGCGGTGAAACTTTATGGATTGAAATAGGGAGTGTCAGAAGCCCGACCGTGAGGGAGGGCAAGACTCACAGCACTCAGCTGTCAATCGACAGAGTTGCCCTTGCTTACGCGCGGGCTTCCGACACAATTACCGAATCTCGACCTCGACGGGCGTGCGATCATGCGCCTCGAAACCTTCCGGCCAGTTCGAAATATTAATTCCGTAAAGCCA
>QHXH01000273.1 GCA_003222855.1 Acidobacteriota bacterium | reverse complement strand
TGAAAGCGGCGGCCAGTTGTGGCGCGCGAATGTTGGCGACGGCGATTGGCAGAAGGTTGAGGTCGACCGCGGCGAACTCGCGCCCGGGATGGCCGAGGGCAGTTGGTCGCGCGGGTTTACGGCTTTCGCAAAGAAGATCATCGCTGCGCTCAGCGCCGGGAAAACAACCGTCGATGGCGCGGCGACATTTGAAGATGGTTATCGCACGCAGTTAGTCCTCGATGCCGCGCGCAGATCGGACGAGAGTGGCTGTCGGGAGAAGGTTCCAGGTAAGACATTGAAAACTGAAAAATGAAAATTGCAAAGTGCAAATTGTAAGCGAAGCCGGCTCACAGCGACCCGGCCGAAGTGGCAGCGGCCGCCGCTCTTTTCTTATTCTGTTTCGTCGTCACTATTGATTGGCCAATGATATTGCAAAGCTGGTTGCATTCATCCAGCAGTTCTCCCATTCGATGCTCCGGAAGCATTTCGGTTTTGATAATCAGACGAATCCAACACCGAGATTCGCGCAACTCTTTGAGACAAATGCTGAGCTTGTGCGAGAAGTCCGCACGACTTTCAGCGGCGCACGCTTCTTCATAATTCGGCGCAGGCGACGTCCCGCTACGCACCAATTGACCTGCAATATGTCGGCCCATTCGCGTGTCGGGAAGCTCTCCCGTTTTTTGTGCTTCTTGTGCTTTTTTGTGGCTCGATATCTCTTTATCCGCGTCTATCTGCGTTCATCCGCGGCTGATTCCTACTGTTTCGTCGCTTTCTCCGTCCCCGTCTTATCACTGCCGCCGCCGCCCCAGATTCCATCGAGCGATTCATCGGACTGGACCTGATAGATAACGAATCCACAGCGCGAGCCGCCAATGCCGACCGCGATGTTGTCGCCGCGCTTGATGCCCACGCCGTCGGTGTTGTTGCTCCAAACAAAGCGATAGAGATTGCCCGCCGGCTCGACGGTCAGATGCGCTTTGTACTGCTTACCGTCCGGATTCTTTCCCGTGGCGTCGTATTCGCCGGTCAAACTTGTGCCGCTCTTGCGCGTTGCCGATTCAGTGCCTGCGTCGTTCGTTCCCCAATAACCCCACTTTCCATTCAACGAACCGTCACTCGCAATGTCATAGTCAACGACGCCGCAGCCCTTACCGTTCTCTCCGGTCGCAAACGCAACCGCAATGATGTTTCCGTTTTGTACGCCGACGCCGTCGTATTGCGTTCCTGCGTTCCAACGGAATTGATAGACGTCGCCGCGCGTAATAACTTCCAGCGTGCCTTTGTACTGACCGCCGTCAGGATTACTGCCGACGACGTTGTACTTGCCGGCGACGTCCGGCGCGGGCGCGCTGGTTGTGTTCGCACTTGTATTCGCAGTTTTCGCTGAATCGGCTTTAGGGGCAGATGTGGAAGTTGAACTCGTTGTCGATTTGCATCCAAGGACCAGGCCAATCAATAAGGCGAAGGCCAGAGGACTTCTATGTCGGGATAGACTCTTCATCATGATTCTCCAAGTCGATCATTGAACAGCGCCATCTATATATTTGCTTCCGGGTTTCTTGTCAACGATTTCCCGAGTGTCTATAGTTGGCTGCTCTTTCAACTCGAAAAGCCGTTAGCATTTTGTGTTGGCTAACGTGACGGTTCTGTACCAGACCCTTGCTTTGAGCAACTCCCGGTTTAAATCTGAATTCAAACCAGCAATGCCCACTTGTGCACCGTGACAAAGTCCCGCAACACAAAAGTTCAAACGGTTCGGGTCGGCATCGACACGGGCGGGACCTTCACCGACTTTGTGTATCAAGTCGAGCGCGATTTGCGAATTTTCAAAATCGCTTCCACTCCCGATGATCCTTCGCGCGCCATAGCGCAGGGATTGGAACGAATCGCTGGCGAAGTAAATTCGCGAGTCATAATCGAGGTGGTCCACGGCACTACGGTCGGAACGAACGCGCTCTTGCAACGACGCGGCGCGCGCACCGCGCTGGTGACGACCGCGGGCTTCGAAGACGTGATCGAGATTGGCCGCCAGGCCCGCCCCGAACTCTACAACCTCAATGCAGTGAAGCCGCCGCCGCTCGTGCCGAGTGAGCTAAGATTCGGAGTCAACGAGCGAGTCACCGCCGCCGGTGAGGTTCTGGAAAGACTGAATGAAAGTGACATCAGTGAGCTGATCGAGAAGCTCCGCGCAGCAAACTGTGAATCGATCGCCGTGTCGCTGCTTTTCTCATTCGTACACCCGCAGCACGAAAAGCAGATTGCGGATCGGCTGAGGCAACTTAAACTTCCAATCTCGATCTCACATGAGGTCCTTCCCGAGTATCGCGAATACGAGCGGACCTCGACAGTTACAGTCAACGCCTATCTGCAACCACTAATGGGACGCTACCTGACACGGGTAGCGCAATCATCGCCGGACCACGAATCGCGGCATCAAACCCAAAGCCCAAAGACCAAACTTCAAAGACCGATTGTTTCTTTACGTGTCATGCAATCCTCCGGCGGCAGCATCTCTGCGCAAGTAGCGGCGGGCGAACCAGTGCGCACGATCCTTTCGGGACCTGCCGGCGGCGTGGTTGGCGCTTTGCGCGTTGCTACGGCGGCGAAGTTTGAAGACATCATCACGTTTGATATGGGCGGCACATCCACCGACGTCGCGCTTTGCGATCGCGATGGAATGCGACTCACCAATGAATCGATCGTCGCGGGTGTGCCGGTTGCTATTCCGATGATGGACATTCACACGGTCGGCGCCGGTGGTGGATCGATCGCGCGGATTGACGAAGGCGGATCGCTGCGTGTTGGTCCCGAATCTGCCGGAGCAGATCCCGGTCCGGCTTGCTATGGCCGATCGCTTTTGCCGACAGTAACTGACGCGCATGTCATGTTGGGCCATTTTCCCGGCACGAGTTTGTTGGGTGGCGAATTCAGACTTGATGAAGCGCGCGCACATGAAGCGTTGAGTCGGCTCGCATCGCAAATGAGCGCCGCCGCAAAGCGAAAGGTAAGTTCCATCGAGGCCGCACAGGGCACACTCGACGTCGTCACCGCAAATATGGAGCGTGCGCTGCGTTACATCTCAGTCGAGCGAGGACACGATCCGCGCGACTTTACACTGATCCCGTTTGGCGGCGCGGGTGGCTTGCACGCCGTAGCTTTGGCGCTCGCGCTGCGCATACCCCGCGTACTCGTGCCTGCGTCGCCGGGCGCGCTATCGGCGGTCGGAGTGTTGGCTGCGGATGTGGTCAAAGAACAGAGCCGCACGGTGATGTTGGAAACTGGCCGGGAGTCCGAGAGGGCACTGGAAAAAATATTTCGTGAGATGGAGAAGGAGGCGCGCGCAACTTTGCGTCGCGAAGGCTTTACAGAGCGAAGGCAGAAACATGAGCGCTCGCTCGCAGTCAGATACAAAGGCCAGTCGTTCGAGCTTCAGATCAAACATACGACCGGCAATATCGTCGTGGCATTTCATCGCGCGCATCAGTCGCGTTACGGTTACGCGCAAGAGCAGAATGTCGTTGAGATCGTCAGCGCGAGATTGAGATCGAGCGGCCTGGTTGACAAAGTAAAAGTGACGCGGGCAGTCAGACAAAAAGCCACTTCTTTCGCCAAGCCGCACGACTCAGGTTTAACCTATTTTGAGTCATCAAAGGTCCAGGCCTCAGTCTATCGTCGCGAGGAATTGCGCGCGGGAGCGCGTTTGCGTGTTCCCTGCATCGTGACTGAGTATTCGGGTACAACGCTGCTTCCCGAAGCGATCAAAGCCATCGTCGATGACTATGGAAATCTGGTGGTTGAGCAACTGGGACAGCCCTGATTATGCGCGTCAGTTTCAAATACTCTCAGGAAGATCTGGTCGATGCTACGGTGCGCTTCTCTGCGCGCTCAAAGACATTACACGATATTCGTCGCCGGCAGTTGTTTTGGAGCGCGGTTATACTCGGGTTGCTGGCACTACTGATCTTTAAGATCTCGATTGTAGCGATGATAATCGCCGCGGTCGCGGTCCTTGTGGTTGTCATCATTAATCCGTATCTGTATGACCACCGATACCGGAACAACCTGCGCAAGTTCTATAAAGAAAAACTAGGGATTGAAGATGAGTTCATCTGTGAGGTTGAGCTGCTGCCTGAAGGCATGAAGACCAGCGGCCAAAACTTCCATTGCACAATGGAATGGAGCACGATTGAAGACGTTGTTCCGACCAGCGATTCGGTAGATATTTTCGGACGTAAAGGCGGCGGCTGCATCGTACGAAACCGGGCGTTCGGTTCGCCGGAAGAACGGCAAAGGTTCATCGATCTGGCCCGAGAATACATGAATAACTCGCGGGGGTTCCCTCAACAGTGAAATGAGGAAATTCGATCCAACCACACTCGAAATCTACCGCGCGCTCTACACCTCGGTCGCTGAAGAGATGGGAGTCGCACTGCGCCGCACCTCATTTTCGCCAAACATCAAAGAGCGTCGCGATTATTCCTGTGCGGTATTTGATTCGTCAGGGCGAGTGATTGCGCAGGGCGATCACATGCCCGTGCATCTGGGGTCGATGCCCATGGCCGTGGCCGCCGCGCTGCGCGAGGTCGAGATCGGACCGGGTGACGTCGTCGCGGTTAACGATCCATTCGCCGGCGGAACGCATTTGCCGGACGTAACCTTGATAATGCCAGTGAGCAGTGAGCATTGGGCAGTGGGCAGCAAGAAAGGGCAAAGAC
>QHXH01000272.1:1213-5199 GCA_003222855.1 Acidobacteriota bacterium | reverse complement strand
CGGACGGAAAGAAATTGATCATTCGCATTGCCCGGCCTGGCGACGTGCTGGGACTTTATGCGGGTCTGACTGGTCGTCCCTTTGAAGCAACGGCTGAGATGGTTGAAGGCGGCCGGATTGATTTTATTTCCCGAACTGATCTGTTGAACCTAATGGAACGGCAACAATCGTTCAGCTCGGACCTGGTTGAAATGTTCAGCCGGCAGTTCAGTGAATTTGTCGACAACACGCGAATGCTGTTGTTGTCTCAGTCGGCTCTGCAAAAATTGGCGCGATTAATTGTCAGATGGGGTCGTGATTTTGGCGAGCGCACGGGTGAAGGAATCCGCGTCCAAATTCTGTTGACGCAAGAGGAGATCGCTCAGATAATCGGCGCGTCACGAGAAACCGTGACACGTCTTTTCAGCACGCTGAAGCGAGACAAAATTATTCGCGTCAAACGGGACGCGTTATGGATTCGCGACAGCGAAGCCCTCGCCTCGCTAGCACAACTCGCCCCTTGAAATTGCACTCGCAGTGATGCGCATCACGGAAATTTCTATTCAAGCCGTTTAGGGTGTCACTGGCCGTTAAGGCTCTTTTTGAAAGAACCGGTTCGCCTGCAAACTTGAAGCAGGCCTTTTCACTGAAGAAGGAGGCTCCAAAGTGAGGCTCATCAAATCAATCAAAACGCTGATCATTCTTGGCTCAGTCGTTGCCGCCATTGTGTGGTTGACCGGCACGAAGAGTTCGCAAGCCGTCAGTCGTTCCGCGGGTGACGACAAGCCTGCCGTGACCGACACCGGCTATGTCGGCAGCGATGCCTGCAAAGACTGCCACGAAGATCAGTTCAAAGCCTATTCGCACACCGCGCACGCGCAATTGACGACGATGGGCAGCTGGAAAAATAAAGCGACCGGCTGCGAATCGTGTCATGGCCCGGGCAAAAACCATATTGCCGAAGGCGATCCGGCGAAGATCATTTCGTTCAAGAACAAGACTTCGAAGGAAACGTCTGAGACTTGTTTGAGTTGCCACGCCGGGAAAGAAGAACGCAACAACTTTCGTCGTGGAGAGCACTGGCGCAACGATATTGGTTGCACCGACTGTCACTCGCCGCACTCAAACAAGGAAGGCCGGAACGTTGCCAGCTCGAACATGCTGGTGACCACGGCGAATGCTGAGAAGCCCGGCTTTTCAACTATTCGCATGTTGAAAGCGAACGACCCGCAACTGTGCACGAGTTGTCACAACGAGGTTAAGCCTCAGTTCACGATGCCTTTCCATCACAAAGTCCTGGAAGGCGCGATGCGTTGCAGCGATTGTCACAACCCGCACGGCGGCTTTGAGTTAAAACAGACACGCCTGGCGACCGGCGCCGATGCAGCATGCATCAAGTGCCACGTCGACAAGCAAGGGCCGTTTACTTTCGAGCACGCGCCCGTCAAGACAGAAGGCTGCACGGCTTGTCATACGCCGCACGGATCGGCGAATCCGCGTTTGCTGAAATACAGCTCGGTCAATCAGCTCTGCCTGACATGCCACAGCGTGGCTCATGATGTGGGTGCGGTCGAGCCATCAGGTCCGCAGCACAATCAAAACGCGCAATATTCAAACTGCGTCGCCTGTCACGTGAAGATTCACGGCTCAAGAACGAGCCCGGTCTTCTTCCGGTAGTACGGCGAGTATTCAGTTCGGAGTTCCGCCTTTCAGGCGGCCCGCCTAAAGGCGGAACTCCAAACAGCAAGAGGATGGACGGTATGAAAACCAACACTACGAACCTGCTGCGCATTCTGTTTGGAGTAGCATTAGGGATCGTGTTGACGGCAGGCGTCACAAATGCTCAACCATCACCAGCGTCAACCAACAATTCGGCGCAATCCTTAACTTCCAAAGAGTCGAAGCAAACCGCGAAGGCTGACGAGAAAAAGCCGGAGGCTAAGAAGGCGCCAGCGAAGAAGGCTGAGAAGGAACCGACTTCAGCGACTGTCGGCGAAGACGCCGGCAACTACACAGTCATGTCGACGCTCGAGTTCGGCTATCGTGGCCAGAGAGTCGATGGCGACATCAATAAATTCAAAAGCGATCTGAATTACAAAGCCGGCCCGCGGCTGTTCGACAGCACCTTTCTGGTGAAGTCGAAAGATGGCAAAGGCGATCTGTTCGATACGCTGTTGGTAACATCGAGCGGCTGGGGCGCGGACCCGAACGGCAACATGCGAATAAGCATGGAGAAGCCGGCCTGGTATCGCTTTGAAGGCACGTATCGCCGCTTCAAGTACTATCGGTTCCTCAACAGCATCGCGAACCCGACCTGGCTGTTCACGCCGACTCCGACACTGGCGAACCCGGTGACGGGATTGCACGGCTACGACACTTACACGCAGATGGGCGATTTCGATCTCACCATTCTGCCCAAGAACGAAAAGATCCGCTTCAATGTCGGCTACTCGCCGGAAAGATATAGCGGGCCTGCGTTCACCACCTACCACAACGGCGGCAACGAATTTTGGCTCCTTTCGAATCTGAAATCGCAGGCGAATGATTTTCGTGTTGGCGCCGACGGAAAATTCGGACCGATCGATTGGACCTTTACGCAGGGCTGGCGCCGGTTCAAAGACGACAGCACCATCAGTCAGGGCATTGGGCTGAACCGCAATACGTTAACGTCGGTCGCGCAACTCACGAGCTTCTTCCGTCAAGAGCCAACGCGGGGCAGCGTCGATTACACGCGCGGCAGCATTCACACGCTGGTCGCAAAGAAGCTGGACATTACCGGCCGTATCATTTACAGCCGTGCCACTTCGAATTCTCTTTACAACGAGACTTTTACCGGTATTAACTGGAATACCAGAATCACCGGCTTTCCACCTACGGTGAGCGGCGCGTCTGCGTCAAACATTCTTAATCCCAGCTTCTACAACATTGCGGGTAAGGTCAAACGGCCGAACACAGTTGGCGACATCGGGGTAACATTCCTGGCTACGGACAAGTTTAGAATCTCGAATACCTTCCACGTTGAAGACTTCACGATCGACGGCATTGCGACCTTCAGTGATTTCTTCTCGATAACCCGGAATATCACCGGTGGTACGCGCACAGACACAATTAGCTTCAATAACCTGAGCGCGAACAAGACAACGCAGTACCGCAAATTCCAGGACATTATCGAAGGCGATTACCAGTTTAGCCGGAACTACTCCGTGCACTTCGGTTATCGGTACGCGCACCGTCGCGACATCCAGACCCTGACTGGTTATGCGCTGAACTCCAATGCGCCGACGCTGCTGACGCCTGAGACCGAACTCGAAACCAACAACACCAACGCATTTATTGGTGGATTCAAAGCGCGCTTCACAAAGACCTGGACCGTCTACTTTGATGCTGAGCATGGCACCGCAGACAACGTCTTTACTCCCATAGGTAATTACAACTACACCAACATTCGCGCGAAGAGCCGTTACACACCGAATCGAAAAGTGAATTTCAATGCGGCGCTGATCTTTCGCAACAACGGGAGCCCTTCGGAGATCGCCGGCGTCTCGTTAACCGATTTCGGTGTAAACCTGAAGACACGCATCTTTACCTCGTCTGTCGATTGGATGCCCACGTCGAAAATCACGATTAATACCGGCTACAACTACAACTGGGTGAACAGCGACGCGCTGATCGATTACTACTATCAGGTACCGCCGGCCGCCAGCGTGTTCCATCACTTTGGGCACGCGTTGTACTTCCAAAGAAACAACTTCTTTTTTATGGATGTCACCGCGCGGCTGAATCGCCGGATGACTCTGTTCTCGTCCTACCGAATTAATAAAGACAATGGACAGGGCAATCAGCTATCGAGTCCCGCCGGCGGAACTCCGATCACCGGAGGCTTCATACCTCCCGGCGGCACGACGGCGGTCACCGCAAACCTTGGTGGCACGCTCATTACTTCGTATCCGATGAACTTCCAATCGCCGGAGGCCCGGCTGGCAATTCGGATTAATCGGCACCTCGAT
>QHXH01000272.1:0-1204 GCA_003222855.1 Acidobacteriota bacterium | reverse complement strand
CCCGAGCCCAAAACTATCACGCGCATCTGCCATACATGTCGTTACGTTTGTACATCGGGCGGAGGGAATAGCGAACGTAATTGACGTTGATGCGGGCTAACCAAACTCCAGCTTAGGTCCACGGCCACGGCTGGAGTTCGTGTAAGAGGAGGTCACCATGAATGGAATAAGAACTGAGGGTCTCGCAATCTTCATTCTATTTTTCGGGATCGCCATGCTGGCGGCCTTTCAAACGCATAACTGGATCACTGCCACGTTCTGGGTAGTGATCGGCGCGCTGTTTCTTTTTGCAGATAACTTCAAGAGAGCATATAAAGCTCGGCAAAAGAATAATCCTCGGTCGGAGCCCAGACATTGAAGAATGACATCGCCAACGGGAAACCAATCTCGCCAGTCTCAACGGAGCCAACCCGGCGCAGCTTTCTGGACTATCTAATCGGCAGCACGGCTGTCGCGACGCTGGGCGCGATCGTCTATCCAATCTTTAGATTCATGTCGCCGCCGCAGATTGTCGAGTCGGCTGAAAACTCCGTGGTGGCCGCGAAGCTTAGCGAAGTGCCGGTCAACTCAGGAAAAATTTTCAAGTTCGGAAACAAGCCCGGCATCCTGGTCCATACAGCGGCCGGAGAGTTCAAAGCACTTTCCGCTGTCTGTACGCACCTCGAGTGCATCGTCCAATATCGCGATGATACAAAGCAGATTTGGTGTGCTTGTCATAACGGGCAGTACAACCTTAGCGGAAAGAACATTGGTGGCCCGCCGCCGCGGCCTTTGGAAGAGTACAAGGTGAATACCCGCGGCGATGATGTGGTGGTGACAAGAGCATAGCGTCAGAACCGCGAGCGGTAGCGACCGGATCATTTGACATCTTTCATTTGACATTTGTCATTTGCCATTCGCGATGGCTGAGCTTCGTTTTCGAAACGAAGCCGTCGTCACTGACATAACTGGAGCCGCAATGGGTTTCAAATGACAAATGAAAAATAATGAAAAATATCAAATGCCAAAATGGGAAATGATTTTTTAGGCGAATGAACAGAGGCGACCTAAAACTCTGGCTGGATGAGCGTCTGTCTATCAGCACGCTTGCGGCCATGGCCGACAAGAAGCAAGTACCGGTGCATCGTCATTCCATCTGGTACTACTTTGGCGGGATGACGCTGTTTCTTTTCGCCGTCCAGGTGGCCACCGGCATTTTACTGCT
>QHXH01000271.1 GCA_003222855.1 Acidobacteriota bacterium | reverse complement strand
CATATGCGGCAGCGCCGCCGCGATGCCGTACAGGACCCCCTTGATGTTGACGTCAATCGTCCGGTCCCAATCGTCGATGGTCAGGCGCTCGAGTGGCGCGCGCGGCATAATCCCGGCGTTGTTAATCATGACATCGATACGCCCGAACTTCTGCACGGCGGTGTCGACCAATTTTTTCACCTGGTCACGCCGAGTGACGTCTGTCGTAACAGCGAGTGCCTTGCCGCCTTTGCCGGTCAACTCGTCCGCTAACGACTGGAGGCGATCGGAGCGCCGCGCACCCAGCACAACAGTCGCGCCCTGCGCAGAGAGAAGCCGGGTGGCTGCCTCGCCCAGTCCGCTGCTGGCGCCTGTGATGACGATGACTCTTCCTTTGATCTTATTGATCATGTTTAATCGGTAATTTCCTTGCTTCTTGTTTGCTGCTCGTCACTCGTCGCTTTTTTAACGACCCGTCATTTGCTCCAAGTGTTCGGGATATCGAGCGCCTTTCACGTCAATTTTTGATGCGGCGTGTTCGATCTCGCGAAGATCGTCCAGTGTAAGTTCGATTGAAGCTGCTCCAATGTTTTCTTCCAGCCGATGCAACTTCGTGGTGCCGGGGATTGGAACAATCCACGGCTTCTGGGCAAGCAACCAGGCGAGCGCGATCTGAGCAGACGTTGCTTTCTTTCGTTTCGCGATGTCGCCAAGCAAATCAACCAACCCCTGATTCGCTTTGCGCGCTTCCGGCGTAAAGCGCGGAAGCCTGTTGCGGAAATCGGAGCTATCGAACGTAGTGTTTTCGTTCATCTTTCCAGTGAGAAAGCCTCTCCCCAAAGGGCTGTATGGAACGAAACCGATCCCGAGTTCCTCGAGCGCCGGCAGGACTTCCTTTTCAGGACGTCTCCACCACAACGAGTACTCGTTCTGCAATGCAGTGACCGGTTGAACTGCGTGTGCGCGACGAATCGTTTGCACTCCTGCTTCGGAAAGACCGAAGTGTTTCACCTTTCCTTCTCGAATCAGTTCCTTTACTGCACCCGCCACGTCTTCGATTGGCAGGTCTGGGTCAACACGATGTTGATAGAATAGATCGATCACGTCCGTTCTGAGTCGTTTCAGCGAAGCTTCAGCAACTTCTTTGATATGCTCTGGCCGACTATCGAGGCCGATCTGCTCGCCTTTGGGACCAATTTTGAATCCGAACTTGGTAGCGATTACTACTCGCTCACGCATCGGAGCAAACGCTTCGCCGACGAGCTCTTCATTCGCGAACGGCCCGTAAACTTCCGCAGTATCGAAAAATGTGACACCAAGTTCGACCGCCTTCCGAATCAGCGAGATCATCTCCTGCTTATCTTTCGGCGGACCGTAGCCAAAACTCATTCCCATGCAGCCGAGCCCAATCGCCGAGACTTCTAGGCCGCTCTTTCCAAGTTCGCGCTTTTTCATCGTTGCTCCTTTCAACCACTCCACAAATGTCATTCTGAGCAAAGCGAAGAATCTCAGATTATTTCTGCATCGGGTTCTCGGCAGCAAAGCCAGAGATGTTTCGCTTCACTCAACATGACAGACACTTTACGAGATGTGTTCCGGACCTATCGCGTTGATCACTCCGATTTGAGCGATGCCATGTCGATGGAGAAACGATACTTCACATCCGACTTGAGCAGCCGCTCGTAGGCTTCGTTGACCTTCTGGATCGGAATGACTTCGACATCGGCGGTGATGTTGTGTTTGCCGCAAAAGTCCAGCATCTCCTGTGTTTCGGGGATGCCGCCAATCATCGAGCCGGAGAAACTACGGCGCCGCACGATCAGACTGAACGCCGGGACGTCGAGAGGCTCTGCGGGAGCGCCCACCAGCGTAAGATTGCCGTTGACGCCTAGTAAATTGAGATACGCGTTGACGTCGTGATCGGCGGAGACGGCGTCAAGGATGAAATCGAAGCTGCCTTCATGCTTTTTCATCTCGTTCGCGTTGCGGGAGACAACGACTTCGTCCGCACCGAGGCGCAGTGCGTCCTCTTTCTTGTGAGGCGAGGTGGTGAAGACAACGACGTGGGCTCCAAACGCGTGAGCAAATTTTACCGCCATGTGGCCGAGCCCGCCGAGACCAACCACGCCGACTTTCTTGCCTTTGCCAACGCCCCAGTGGCGCATCGGCGAGTACGTCGTGATGCCCGCGCAAAGGAGCGGTGCGGCTCCGGCGAGTTTGAGATTGGATGGGACGCGCAGAACGAAATGTTCATCGACTACGATGCTTTCCGAGTAGCCGCCGTAGGTCACGCCTCCGAGGTGCTTGTCCGGCGAGTTGAACGTGAGGACCATGTTCGGACAGAACTGTTCAAGGCCAGCTTTGCAGTGCGCGCACGTGCCGTCCGAGTCGACCATGCAGCCGACCGCAGCGAGATCGCCCGGCTTGTACTTGGTCACTGCCGAGCCGACTTTGGTGACACGCCCGACAATCTCATGACCTGGGACAATCGGGTAGTTCGTGGCCATGAACTCGCTCCACTCGTTGCGCACCGAATGAAGATCGGAGTGGCAGATGCCGCAAAACAGGATTTCGATTTGCACGTCGCGGTCAGTTGGATTGCGCCGCGGAATTTTGGTGGACGCCAATCCCGATGTTGGACTGGCAGCGGAGTAAGCCTTCGCATTGTAAGTAGTCGGTTGCATATCTGAACTTGCTTCTCTCGATCAAACATCGCAACACAATCTCACGCCGCGCTGCCGCAAAAAGTGGACGGGATTCACTGGATTAATTCGCATTAACCACCGAGCGAAGGAGATCAACTGTGCCTCTAACTTCTGATCTCTAACTTCTGATTAACCGGGGCTCGCCTGCGCGCCTGCAGCACGGTAGCATTCGCTCGATATGATGTAGCTGAGTTCGACGTTCGGCACCCGCTCGCCAATACTTTCGGAGTTCAAAGTTTTCTTCAGAATCCCGTCCACTTCTGAACTTCTGACCTGTGGACACCTTTGTCGTTGACAATCCAATACGGACGTACGTATTATTCTCCAATGGGCAGGCGTTCTTTACGGGACAAGATCTTACAGAGTGGGTTGCGCGTTATGTTTCGATCGGGTTATCGAGGAGCGAGCGTGCGCGATATCTGCGCAGCTGCCGGTGCTCCGCAAGGTTCGTTCACTAACCATTTTCGTTCCAAAGAAGCCTTCGCCACGGAAGTGCTCGACCAGTACTTTGACTACTTGAAGGGATTGGTAAGAGAGACGCTAAATGACGAGAGTCTCACGCCGCGTCAACGGCTGAAGCGGTATCTCGACGTCATTATCGGCAAGCTCGAGAGCGATGGCTGGAGAATCGGATGCTTGATTGGTGACTTGAGTCTCGAAGCTAGTTCTCATAGCAAACGTCTGCGTGACCGGCTCGATGCAATTTTTCAAAAGTGGCGTACGCCGTTTGCATCGTGCATTGCGGCCGCCCAATCTGCAGGCGAAATCGATTCACGGTTTGATGCCACAGAACTGGCCGAATTCCTCTTGGCGTCTTGGGAAGGCGCAATTTTACGAATGAAGGTCGAACGGCGACCTGCAGCTCTCGAGCGATTCAAAACCATCATCTTTGAAACTGTATTCAAGGTACCCGGAACCTCAGCAAAACGCAGTGCTAATCGACGCCGGGGTCGGAAAGCAATCGGCAGCAAATCTTAAACACATAGGAGGAAAACAATGAAGCGGAGTTTGTTAGTTGGTTCAGTTATTATGGCGTTCGCTGTAGCGACGGCTGCCTTGGCAGCCGACAAGACGAAGAGTGAGGAAGCATTTGATCGTCTGGCCGCACTCAAAGGCGAGTGGAAGGGACAAACAGACGGCGTTGACACCACTTTGATGTATACGCTGACGGCTAACGGCAGTGCTTTGATGGAGCAGTGCCGCCCCGACAAGGGGCGTGAAATGATTACGATGTTCACAGTGGACGGCGACCATTTGATCGCCACTCACTACTGTTCTGCGAGGAATCAGCCACAGATGGCGACGGCGGCCATCACAGATGCGCAGAAACTCGCCCGACGATTTTCACAATACCGGCCTCAGGGTGATCCAGGAAGACAACGATCATCTGACTCAAGAATGGTCTTATCAGCACAAGGGCAAGACCGGGAAAAACATCTTCTGCTTCACACGCGTCCGGCAAGCAGCGGGCTGACGCTTCTCCGCGAATGAGATCGGGAATAACAAGTACGGCGGGTGAGTTGCGAGCAAAACAGCACATCGCTGCGCTTGCAACTGTCTGTCTGCTCAACTTATCCGGCGCAATCTGGGCGGATGTCAGTGCGGCGCAGCAAAATTCCGTCGACGGCAAGGTTACGCGCGACGGAATCGATCTGTTCTACAGGGTCGTCGGGCCGGTGAGCGGTGATTATGTGCTGGTCCTAAGTGGTGGCCCCGGCGAAGACATCCACTCCATGCAAGGTATCGCCGACGAGCTCGGCAAGAAATACCGGTGCATCATGTGGGAACAACGCGGAACCGGTAGATCGAAGCTGCCACGGTATGATTCATCTACAATCAACCTGAACGCATACGTGGAAGACATCGAAGCGCTTCGCAAGCAGCTTGGTCGGAAACTCCTGGGGAATGATTCTGGGCCTTGCTTATGCGGGCGCAGACTCTGACGCAGTGCGCGCGGTAGTCACGCTTGGTTCGGGTCCAATTACGTTCGAATACCTCGGTGTGTTTTCCGATAATCAAAACGTCCGACTAGGGCGATGCGAACTCGAAGTTCGCGACTTTTGGCGAGAGCCTTCACGAGAAGCAGCTGACTCCGACCGGGCAGCATTTGAACGTTTGCGTGCCGCAACCGTTGCTTATTTCTATGATCGAAAGAAGGCGTTGCAGATGGCAATGGAGCTTAATCCCAAGGATTACAATTTCCGCGTTCCCCCAGCCTTTTTGAGCGCCGAAGGAAAGTATGACATACGGCCTAAGCTCAAAGCGATCGTGGCTCCGGTTCTTCTCCTTCAAGGGCGGCAAGATTTGGCCGGGGAAGCGAACATTTGTGAAGCGCATTCGCTGATCAAGAATTCGACGCTCGCCTTTATCGACAAATGCGGGCACATGCCATGGCTGGAACAGCCAGAGCAGACTTGGAGAATCGTCGATGAATTCTTAGCTCACTTGCCCTGACTAGAGCTCCTGTTGACCCAGTTGCGCAAACTGCACTCCATTATGCTGCCGCCCACCTCAAGCGTCCGGTTATGGCGGCGAAGTAGTCGGCATTACCGATAACAAACTCGATTCTCGACTAGTTCAGCGCCGAAAAGCTGGTCGGGTCCATGAAATAGCGGTCGATATGGTCCACCAAAGCCCGGTTCTTCTCCGATTCGGCCCTGTTTGGCCTACGGCGAATTCGACGGAAGACGTCGCAAACGCGTGCTGGTTAAGATAATCGGAGAGTAAACCGCGCCGAGAGAAGCCAACGAAGAGAACACCATGAATTGAAGAACGCCGATTGACGCTCCACGGCGCCTCCGGTAGTTATGTGGGCAAACTGCTCGCTCAAAGTCTTTCGCATCACGAATCGGCTCTAAGCTGCAACTCAACGCTTAAATGAAGGAGATAAACTGACCTCGGAAGATTCGCTATTTCCTTCCGGACGCGCTCTGGTTTAATTCGTTCGTGCCTTCCGAAAACATCGAACAACGCAAACTGGCCGCCATCATGTTCACCGACATGGTCGGTTACAGCGCGCTGTCGCAGCGCGACGACCGACTCGCCCTGGAGTTGCTCGAAGAGCATCGCCACCTGCTGCGGGAGATTTTCCCGCGCTTTTACGGCACGGAAATCAAAACCATCGGTGATGCTTTCCTTGTGGAATTCGGCAGCGCGTTGGAAGCGGCGCAATGCGCCATCGAAATCCAGCGCACCCTGGCCAAGCGAAACCATGACGTCACTCACGACCGGCGGATTGAACTCAAGATCGGCATTCACATCGGCGATGTGATCCATCGCAATGGTGATGTCTATGGCGACGGGGTAAACATCGCCTCTCGAATTGAAGCGCTGGCCGGCGCGGGCGGGATTTGTGTCTCGATGGATGTGGAGCGCCAGATTCGCAACGCGCTCGAAGCAAGATTTGAAAAATTTGGTTCGGCCGACTTGAAGAACATCAAACTGCCGATGGACTTATTCCGGATCGTGTTGCCGTGGGAAACGGGTGCGAAACCCAAACGCGACGCGACTTGGTTCTCAAAGAAAAGGCCACTCCTGGCGGCCGCCGCAGCGGTTATGCTCTTCGGTTTGCTTTTCGGCTGGTGGCTGATGCAGCGCTCGGGTAGGAACCGCCAGCCGGCCGCTGCTGCGCCGACTAACGTAGTGCCTGCCCCTCCTGCTAATGTAGCTGATCAGAAATCCCTCGCCGTTCTGCCGTTCGTGAATCTCAGTGATGACAAGGGCAGCGAATATTTTTCCGACGGCATCAGTGAGGAACTGCTAACCGTATTGCAAAAAATTCCCGGATTGCGGGTGGCCGCGCGAACATCGGCATTTTCTTTCAAAGGCAAGAATGCGACCGCGCAGGAGATCGGACAGAAACTGGGCGTGGCACGTCTTGTCGATGGGAGCGTGCGCAAGTCCGGCGACAACGTGCGCATTGCAGCGCGCCTCACCCGCGCCGACACGGGCGAGCAACTCTGGTCAGAAAATTACACGCGTGATTTGAAGGACGTGTTCGCGGTGCAAACCGAACTCGCTCAGACGATCGTTGCGCAGTTACGCGGCCAGCTCACGGGTGGCGCTGCGGACCCCGTCATTCAAGCGCAGGTGCAGGCAGCGGAAAAGGGTGGAACGAGAAATGTGGAGGCCCACCAAGAATATTTACAGGGCCGGTTTTATAGTGATCGCCATTCGGAAGCCGGCGCGGCGCAGGCCCTAACCGCCTATCAACGCGCGGTGCAGCTCGATCCCTCGTTCGCACTCGCCTGGGCCGGACTCGCCCAGACACACGTGTGGAATTGCGAATTTTCTACCGAGGGAGGACTGGCCGGTTTCGATGCACATCTGACTGCCGCGCGAGAGGCAACGGAGCGCGCTTTGTCCATCGAGCCTAACTTGCCGGAAGCGTTGCTCGCGCGCGCGCAAGTCCAGCTATTCGATTTTGACTGGAATGGCGCAGCCGAGACACTGCGAACAGCCTTGGTCAAGGCTCCAGCGAACCCGGCTCTGCTTATCGCCGCAGGCAACTTGGCGATAACCCAGGGAAACGTTGAACGCGGCATTGCGCTGTATCGCGAGGTCGTCGCATTGGATCCGGTTAACCCGCAAGCCCGATCGTACCTTGCTTTCAACCTGGCGGCGACGGGGCAGTTTGCCGACGCGCAAGCGGAATATCCGCGCGTCGTGGAGTTGA
>QHXH01000270.1:3920-6007 GCA_003222855.1 Acidobacteriota bacterium | reverse complement strand
TTAGAGTACCAACTTTAGTTGGGCAATGGAGTCAGTACCGGGAGCGGTAGCTACCGGGTCGCTGCGTATCTCAAGGAGCGTGTTTGCAGGAATTGTTACCCGGTCGCTACTTTATATATGAAAGGGCGCCCCAGCGGTGATAGCTTGGAGTTGTTCTACGACTTCAAGTTTGCAACCGAAGGAGAGCCCTATGAAAACGTATTATGTAGGCATGGACGTGCATCGAGCAAGCATAGTGATCGTGGTATTGAATGGAGCCGGCAAGATAGTGATGCAATCAGTGATTGAAACTGGAGCAGAGCGGGTGCGCGGCTATCTGAAACAGTTGCGTGGCCAAGTGTATGTGACGTTTGAAGAGGGGACGCAGGCGAACTGGTTGTATGAGGTAGTGCGACCATTGGTGACGGAAGTAGTGGTCTGTGATCCGCGGCACAACAAACTAATGCAAAGTGGTAACAAGAGCGATCGGGTGGATGCGCAGAAACTGGCGGAGTTGTTACGGCTCGGGTCACTGAAGGCGGTTTATCATGGCGAGAATGGAGTGGGTGCTTTAAAGGAGTTGGTGCGTAGCTACGACTGCCTGGTGAGCGACACGACCCGAGTAATGAATCGGCTGAAGGCTATCTATCGCGGGCGCGCCATCGGCTGCGCGGGTCATGATATCTATCGTCAGGATCGACGGCAGCAATGGCTCGATAAGTTGACAGAGCGAGGGGCTAAAGAGCGGGCGAGCTTCTTGTATCGGCAGCTGGCGGCGCTCAAGCCACTGCGACACGAAGCGAAACGGGCGATGGTGAAAGAGGCGCGGCGACAGAGGGCGTATCCCTGGCTGATGAGTGTCCCACAGTTTGGTTCGGTGAGCGTGGCGCAGTTACTCGCCATAGTCAGCACCCCACACCGATTTCGTAGCAAACGACAGTTCTGGACCTATATCGGGCTGGCGGTGGTGACGCGCACGACCGCCGACCATGAAGTAGTGAACGGCGTTTTGCGTCGCAGCCGGCGACCGGTGTCGACGCGGGGCTTGAATCGCAATCATAATCACCTGTTGAAGCGAGTCTTCAAAAACGCAGCCAACGGCGCCTGCCATAATGGCCCATTCAAAGCAGCCTATGAGCTGCGAGTGAGGCAGGGGATGGCACCGAGTTTGGCGCGCCTGACTCTCGCGCGACAGTTAGCGGCTATCACTTTAGCGGTGTGGAAACACGGCGAGCAGTTCAATCCCGAAAGGATGAAACAGCAGGCGGCTTAACGAAGAACTTACAAAGCTCTCGAGGTGAGTTTGATGAGTGACGCGCGCCGCTGGCTGAACCGTTTAGACTTTGTGTGCCAGATAAAGGGGTCGTGGGTGAGTATCAAGGGAGCGGATGTCCCGGCAGCTGCCGAGGACCAGTCGCTACTATATGCCCCCACGCATAACCAGAAATAGTCATAGGCCCAGCGCCAGGGGGCGCTTGGAGTCACAAATAGAACCATGGTTGGCAGTTTTCAAGAACTGACCACGGCAACGGCTATTCAAATCGGGCTCAAACAAAGCCAGCAAGAAACGGTCAACAAGAAGCGTAGTAATGCGCATTGAGCAGCTTCGGGTGGGTTGAGTGGCTAGCGGTCGAGAACTTTTGGCGGCTTAGGTGAAACTTTTTTCTTGACAGCCCTTTCATAGAACCGCTCCCGGTACTGACCCCACCACAATCGATCCGCAAATTCAGAGACCACTGAACTCATGGATTCTTGACGATACGATATCGTGAAGCATATTCTCGCGACGGCGTTCAGGACGCCACCCGTCCGCGGAAAGGACTGAGTCCTCCTGATTCTTGCTGAAACCATAAAGGTTCCACAGCGAACCTCCTTTCGCCCGATCCAGCGGACGCCGGGCTTTGATGAAGAGGAGGCTCGTTATGTCTTTCTATAGTCGTCAAGATCGTCACCTTCCCGTTCGTCCGAATCTCGATCAATTAAAGCATCAAGCAAAGGATTTGCTGCGCGCCGTTCGTCGCGGTGACAAGGAAGCGATCGAGGAGTTTAGAAGGTGTCATCCTGAACCTTCGCGCTTCGCCCTCAACGCGGACAAGATGTCCACGCAC
>QHXH01000270.1:0-3829 GCA_003222855.1 Acidobacteriota bacterium | reverse complement strand
TGCAATCTGGCGGGATGACGTTGATACCGTGCGCAGGATCGTCACGGAGAATCCCAAACTTCTGCATGAAAACGCCCTCGTCCGAAATAGCAATTGGGGGCCGCCGCTAAGTTATGCAGCAAACCTCGGGCGCGACGAAATCATAAAACTGCTTTACAAGTTTGGCGCAATGGACCTCGAACACGCGATGGGACGCGCGTTACTGCAAAGCAAAGTCGAGACGGCAGCCATACTTCACGAACTGCTCGGTTCGCCGCTTCCTCCGGCAGGATCGTTGGGTGGGCCGGCGTATACGCTCAGCACGCAGGGAACCGCCTTCGCGCTTCGCGTTGGCGCGCCGGTTCGCGATGAAGATGGCCAGCGGCTCGCGCCCGTTGATGTCGTCCTTGAAACTGATTCGCGCAATCCGAAAGCAAAGCACGAGATTCTTGAAATGTACGTCGCCCATGGACTCGAACTGCCGGATACGCCGACGATGGCGCTGCATCGTGGACGCATTGACCTGCTTGAAAAACATCTGCGTCGCGACCCGAGATTGCTAGAGCGAACGTTCACACACGAAGAGATTTATCCGCCGGAGATGGGATGTCACGATGAAGTGCAAGCGACGCAGGGCACACCTCTGAAAGGAACAACATTGCTGCATCTGTGTGCGGACTATGATGAGATCGAAATCGCCCGCTGGCTGCTGGAGAAGGGAATGGACGTTAACGCCCGAGCAGTGATTGATGCAGACGGATTCGGTGGGCACACTGCGCTTTTTGCCACGGTTGTTTCGCAGCCGAATTTCTGGATGAACTATCAGAACCGGCCGCAGCGCGCGCCTTTCACCCAGTTGCTGTTGGATCACGGCGCCGATCCGAATCTGCGCGCGTCACTGCGTAAGCAGCTCCATCCCGGATATGGGCCGAAATACGACGTAACGAAAACTTACGAATATCGTGACGTAACGGCGCTTTCGTGGGGCCAACAGTTTCACGCCCAGGTTTTCGTGAGCGAGTCAGCAATGAAATTGATTGAGGAACGCGGTGGGCGAGAATGAGATCCTTTACATCATGTACATGAACAAAACAACCAAGGAAATTCCCATCTTGTTCTTCCAATTCTGTAGATCATGTAAATCCTGTCTATCTCTGGACGACAACTCACTGAGAAACGCTTTTGCCGGACTAGTCCCGCTGGCCTTCAATCAAGTTCTTGAGTACGCGCGCGCGCGATGGATGTCGAAGTTTGCGGAGGGCCTTAACTTCGATTTGACGGATGCGCTCGCGCGTGACGTTAAAGTCCTCGCCAACTTCTTCCAGAGTCCGTTCACGACCGTCCGCGTCCATCCCGAACCTCAGCCTGATGACCTTCTCCTCACGGGGGCTGAGAGTTTGCAGCACGTCACCCGCAACGTCGCGCACGTTCGAAGTAATCACTCGTTCAGCCGGACTGATAGTCGATTGATCCTCAATAAAGTCTCCGACTTGTGATTCTCCGGCCTCTCCAATCGGCGCTTCCAGCGAGATTGGTTGCTGAATAAGATTCAGTGCCTTGCTCACCTTGTCGACAGTAGTGTTCATCCGTTGCGCGATCTCTTCTCTGGTCGGTTCGCGTCCCAACTCAACCACCAGCTCGCGTGTGCTGCTCTTGACCTTATTGATTACTTCGACCATATGCACCGGAACGCGGATCGTGCGCGACTGATCGGCGATTGCTCGGGTAATCGCCTGCCTAATCCACCAGGTCGCATAGGTTGAGAACTTGTATCCCCGGCGCCAATCGAATTTTTCGACACCCTTCATCAGCCCCAGGTTTCCCTCCTGAATCAGGTCCAGGAACTGCAATCCGCGATTCTGGTATTTCTTGGCAATCGAGACGACCAGGCGCAGGTTGGCTTCAGTCAATTCGTGTTTAGCTTGAGCTGCTTGCGCTTCGCCGCTGGCAAGCATCTGGTGCGACCGTTTGACTTCGACAGCCGGCACGTGGTGCTCGACTTCGATCTCTCTTATTCGTCGTTTGGCGGCGGCAAGGTCTCTCTTCAATTGTTCCACAGCCTGTGGCTTCACACGATTGCCATTGAGCCTTTCGGTGCAATTCGCGATCTGGCGCTCGTGTGTGCGCACCTCGCCGTTCACTCTCTCGACCGCGCTAACGAGACGCTGTCGGATGTCTTCTTTAAGGCGCAGTTCCAGGATCTCCCGCGCGATCTCCAGCCGTGTAACCGCCAGTTTCCGCTTAAGTCTCAGGAGTTTCTTCGACTCTTTACGGCGAGTGCGTTTCTTCTCGTCCCGTAACTGTCCCAGCTCTTTGAGCGCCTTTCGATAGTGCTTGCGGATATTCTCGATGCCTTCGAGGGTCCACTGTAAGTATTCCGGCGCCTTATCTTCTTGTTCCTCGGTCTCCATTTGATCGGAGAAATTCACTACATCGCGAATGTCCAGGGCTCCGGCTTGCAGCTCGTTCCCGATTTCCAATAACTTTGCTATCGCAATCGGGGAACGCGTAATTCCTTTCTGCGCGCGTTTTAGCCCCCATTCAATCCGCTTTGCAATTGCCACCTCCTGCGCTTTAGTGAGCAGTGGCACCCGCCCCATCTCGCGCATATAAAGCCGCACCGGATCAGCCGCCTTGTCCGACTCACCCGCAGACAGGTCTAGTTCATCATTCTCAGCCAAACCTTCGTCGGTTTCGGCCGTGGTTTCAGACACGTCTTCGATTAATGAGTTTTCGGCGTCAGTTACTGAGGCAAGCTGCTCGAGAACGTGATCCAGGTTTTTCGGCGCGATAGAATCTACCAGTACGCCCTCATCAACCTGGTCAAACGTAGATGCAAGCGAACCCATATTTGTAATTTCACTATGTTGCTGTTCAATCATGTCTATCAATCAAGCTCCTTCGCACGAAATATCAATTCGCACCTCTCGGGACACCAGATTTTCATGTTGGATTTTCCCGCACAGGAAGGAACAGTAGGATGCCATTTTTTGGTGTACGGTTGCAAAGACGCACGCTGGTAATCTAGCGTCTTCAGCCTGAATGTGGGTAGAATGAGGCGCTTTTTCATCGGCAGCTGCGGTTCCTGAAAAGCTCTTTCGCTGGGCGAAGCGCGTGACCCTGCCTTCTCGAATATTAGCACCAATCCTTCTCGCTCGCTGTCATCATTGACTGGACGGCCGCATTAAAGAAATGACTCTTGAAAACGGCACACGGCTCGGCCACTACGAAATCCGGTCGAAAATCGGCGCGGGCGGGATGGGCGATGTCTATCTGGCCCAGGACACAAAACTCGATCGCAAAGTTGCCTTGAAGATTTTGCCGGCGAACGTTGCCGCGGATCGCAATCGAATGGAACGGTTCGTTCGCGAAGCTAAAGCCGCGGCGGCGCTTAGCCACCCGCATATTGCTCACATCTATGAGATCAGCCAGCAGGATGGCCTCAATTTTATCGCGATGGAATTCATCGACGGCCGAACGCTGGGCGACTACCTTCGCGATAGCAACCCGGAAGAGCTGCCCAGGGTACTGCGTCATTTGCAGCACGTGGCGGAAGGATTAGCCAGGGCCCATGCTGCCGGCATCGTGCATCGAGATCTCAAACCCGACAACATCATGATCACCCGCGACGGGCACGCGAAGATTCTGGATTTCGGGCTCGCGAAGTTGATCGCGCCGCAGCAGTCTGGATTAACGGGCGGTGAGCCAAGCCAACAGGCTACGGCAATCCTCCAGCAACACTCGACGCCCGGGGCCGTTCTCGGAACAGTTGGATACATGTCGCCAGAGCAGGCTCAGGGTAAGACCAAAGAGATCGACTACCGGTCAGATATTTTCTCATTCGGCTGCA
>QHXH01000269.1 GCA_003222855.1 Acidobacteriota bacterium | reverse complement strand
TGGTCCACGGGCGAGACGCCCGTGCCACTCTGCCAAACTGAACCAGTAATTCTTCATCTTTGTCTTTCATGCACCGGCGTAATTCGCGGCGCGCCGGAGATTGGGTGCGTATCAACCAGCACGCGCAGGTCAAAAACTTTTCCCAGCAGTTCCGGCGTAAGGATTTCCCGCGGCGTTCCAAC
The DNA here is from genome assembly GCA_003222855.1 of Acidobacteriota bacterium. GTDB lineage: Bacteria > Acidobacteriota > Blastocatellia > Pyrinomonadales > Pyrinomonadaceae > UBA11740. The sequence goes on along the minus strand of QHXH01000269.1, from coordinate 3,689 downwards.
TTCGATTGCTCGCCCTTTTTCCAACAGCATCATTTCGTCTGCGAATTCTGCCGCCAGATTGACGTCATGCGTCACGACCACGGCAGCGGTATCGCCTCGGTCGCAACGCGAGCGCACGAGCGCGAGCATCGTTGCCTGATGCGCGAGATCGAGGTTCGCGGTCGGCTCGTCCAGCAAAAAGATTTTGGCTTCGGTCGCCAGAGCGCGCGCCAGAATCACGCGCTGGCGCTCGCCGCCGGACAATTCATTCATCAAACGATCCGCAAAGCCTTCCAATGCGCTTTCGCGCAGGACACGCCGCGCGATCTCAATATCGCGCTCGGTCTCCCAGCCGAAAGAATTGGACCAGGCGTAGCGCCCGCCCAAAACGAATTCCAAAACCGTGACCGGAAAGCGCAGATCTCCTTCCTGCGCAACCACGGCGATCTGGCGAGCGACGGCGCGACGCGCATAGGAATCGATGCGTCTTTTATCAAGCAAAACTTCGCCGTGACTGACACTGACGCTTCCATTGAGCGCGCGGAGCACGGTCGATTTGCCGGCGCCGTTGGGCCCGATGATGGCGATCAGCTTTCCGGCTTCCGCGCGCAGCGAAACGTCGGCGACGGCCTCGCGCTCGTCATAATTCACGCTGATTTTGCGTGCTTCCAGCATCTATCCAATCCGTGCCCTCGCAATGGCCTCGTTCGGAGAGTTTTCAGAGAAGAGCACGTCGGCATACACAAAACCTTCGCTCTCTTTAATCTCGCCTACTTCTATTGGCACTGGCTTTCTGAACATTGGCCCATCAAAAGCGAAAGTATGAAATTCTCCCCGTTCACCACATGGATCTATGTTCGCGGGAAGATCTTTTAAGAATTGTTGGCTGAACTCACGTCCGGCAAAGCTCGCGGCGAGTTGTCGCGGGTCGATACAAGTCACGACGGCCCGCAAACCCCCAGCGATCATCTCTTTCGCGAGCCTCTCCGTGGGCGTTCGCCAAATTGGAAACAAGGGAGTAATGCCGGTACCGGACAATTTTGCTTCTCGATACGCCTTGATGTCTTCGAGAAAAAGATCGCCAAAGGCGATGCACTCAATTTCTTGCTGCTTCGCCGCGGCGATAAATTTTTCCATCGCGGCTTCGTATTGGGCATTGGTGCACGGCGACGGCAGATCGATGATGTGCAAGGGAAGGCCCACAGCCTCTGCCTGGCGTTGCAGCAACTCCAATCGCACCGCATGAATCGCAATGCGTTGATATAGCTGATTGACGGTCGTTAAGAGCCCGACAACTTCAACCTCGGATTCCTGGCGCAGAACATGAAGCGCCCAGGCGCTGTCCTTGCCACTACTCCAGCTCAAAAGAGTTTTCTTAAGCATCACGTTACAGGTAGCGCAAGTTGTTAACTTGCGGATTCGCAAATTAACAATTTGCGCTACTTTCTCAATAGATAGATAAACAGCGGCGCGCCAATCAGCGCGGTGATCGCGCCGACCGGTAATTCGCGCGGAGCGATGATGGTGCGTGCGACCGTGTCGGCAAATATGACGAAAGCCGCGCCGGCCAGCGCTGCCGCGACGATCACCAGACGGTTGTCGCCGCCGAAAGAAAGCCGGACAAGATGCGGCACGACCAGTCCGACATAGCCGACCGATCCGCTCGATGCGACCGACGCGCCCACGAGCAGGCTCGCAGCCACGAACACGGTGATGCGCACGCGGCTGGTTTCCACGCCTAAGTCGAAAGCATCACGCTCTCCTAACATCATCAGGTTGAGTGGACGTGCATGCGCGGCCAGCAAAGCCACACCGGCTAAAGCCACTACGAAAGTCAACGCCAACAAACTGGTGGTTGCACCCGACAGATCGCCGAGCAACCAAAAAGTGAATGAGCGAATTCGCGTCGCGTCCATTAACGCGGTCAGGAAAACGATCGCGGATGAAAGAAAAGTCGTTACGATTATCCCGGCCAGGATCAGACGTTCCGGCGTTGTACCCGCCCGGCCGCGCGCCAGTTGGTAAACGAAGATCGTAGCCAGCAGCGCGCCGGCAAAAGCCAGGAGTGGCCGGCTCCATTCATGCGCACCGAAAAAAACCAGGGCCATCATCGTGCCGACCGCAGCGCCATTCGAGACCCCGAGCAGGTATGGCTCGGCCAGCGGATTTCGCAGCAGCGCCTGATATGCGGCCCCGGCTGCGGCCAGACACATTCCGACAACGCCGGCCAGCAGGATGCGCGGTAACCGAAGATCAAAAAGAATCGCGTGTTGCTCGGGAGAAAGGCCACAGTTGGACGCGCCAGTTAAAGCGCAGAGTGAGCTTGTAAGTGGAAGTCTTTGGCTTCCGAGCATCGAAGCAATGATGAAGACGACGATCAGCAAGAGCACCAGCACGCCGCAAACAAGCAGAGTTCGACCAAACGTAGTCCGAGCCTGTTGTTTATTTTCACTCGAGCGCATTTCGTTTGAGGTCAGCGGCTTTGCCCAAAGAGTCGATCTAATCTGGAACGAGCCCGTCCGTACTGGGAGCGCGGGCGCCCTCGCCCGCTATGAGCGCGAAGCGCGAAACGGTTGCCCGGTTAATTTTTTTGAGAATAAACCGGGTTGCGCACGCGGCTGCGGGCGAGGGCGCCCGCGCTCCCAGTATGAACTTGCTCGTCCTCGCATCATTTTTTGGGCAAGGCCACCTCGCGCCATCGAGACCCTTCATTTGAAAGCCTCCGGGTGAAGGGCGCGCGCCATCTGTTCCAATCCGTCGACGAGTCTTGGGCCCGGACGCGAAAGAAGATCGCCGTTGATTTTGTAGACGCGGCCATTTAAAACTGCCGGCGAATTTTTGAGCGCGGTCACGACGGTTGCGTTTCCTTCTCCCATCGATCCGCCGGTGGCCAGAATGATCGCCTCGGGTTTCGAAGCCAGCGCTGCTTCATCGCTAAAACGTGGGAAAGCACCCGGCACGTCAGCAGTCACAGAGATTCCGCCGGCGCGGTGAATCAAATCTGTTAGAAAAGCATCACGGCCGATTGTGTAGAGCGGTTCAGCGGCAACCTGATAAAACACCTTGACGGGTTTCGCCGTTTGCGTGGCCGCTGCGACCGCGTCAGCACGCTTTTGCAGACCCGCGACCATGCCGGCGGCGCGATCATGCTCATTAAGTAAGTCACCGAGCGTTTGGATTGAGCGAAAAATGTCGTCCAGGCTTTGCGGGTCGGTAACGTAGACGGCGATCTGCCGCGCGCTAAGCTGGTTTGTGAATGCCTCGAGTTGTGACGCGGTCGAAACCAGAACAATCTGGGGCTTGAGCGCGATAATGCGCTCGACGCTGGGATTCATTGTGTCGCCAATCTTGGCGACGCTCCTGGCCTCGGCCGGATAGTCGCAGTATTCAGTGTCGCCAACCAACCGATCACCCGCGCCCACAGCGTAAACAATCTCAGTCAGATTGGGCGCGAGTGAAATGATCCGATCGATCCTTTGCGGGAGAAGGACGCGGCGTCCGGCTTCGTCGGTAACTGCGCGGGTTGTGGCTGTTGATGTGTTGACGCTCTTACTTCGGTAACACGCGGGCGAGAAAAGGATTGCTAACGTAATTACGAAGATCCAGCAGAAGTTAATGCTTTTCTCGGTGCATACTCTGTGGTCCTCTGTGGCTCTGTGGTTAACTTCTCTCGCACAGGCTTCACCACCGAGGCACAGAGGACCACAGAG
>QHXH01000268.1 GCA_003222855.1 Acidobacteriota bacterium | reverse complement strand
CCCATTTTCGATAAGTTTTTTGGGCTCACAACCGGTGGAACAGCGGTCGCGTCTGCCAGCGCATACACGAGCTCCACATTCATCTCGAACCTCAATAATAATAATGTCGGCACCCTGGCCAGCACGCTGGCGTTCAATTCAGCGTATAGAACCAATCGCGAAGCGGTGGCGGTCGGAATACCCGCAAACTTTTTCGTTGCCAATCCAAACGCCACCTTTGCGAGGGTCCTGACCAATGACTCAATCTCCAACTACAACGCGTTGGAGGTGGAGTTGCGTAAACGGTTCTCGCACGGACTGCAGTTCCAGGCGGACTACACCTGGAGCAAGGCGATGGGTGACGCCGTGGATGCCCAAGGAAACAATCAGAGCGATCTGGTTAACCGTCTCTCGCTTCGCTTTCCCAAGAGGGCGGATTATCGCCGGTCAACCCAGGACCAGACCCAACGATTTGTCGCAAACTCCGTTTATGAACTTCCTTTTGGAAAGGGTCGCAGTTTCTTGAATGGTTCGAGCGGTTTCGTGGACAGGCTGGTGGGAGGCTGGAGCATGGGCGGCATTATCACATGGACAACCGGTGTGCCTTTCTACATTGCCTCGGGCCGATCGACGTTCAACTGTACAGGACCCTTAACGAATGGTGCTTGCACCCCGGCTAATAATGGGGCGCAGCTTGTCGGTATCAGCTTTGCGGACTTTAAGAAGAACGTCGGACTGTTCAAGACACCCGGTGGTATCTTCTTCGTCAACCCCAACCTGCTTGATTTAACGCGCGACGCGTCCGGCAAAGTTACCACTTCCAAACTTAAGGCCGGCCTGATGACGGCTCCGGCTCCGGGTACGTTCGGCGATTTTCCGGTGAACGGTCTTAGCGGCCCAAAGTACTTTCAGTTGGATATGAGCGTCATCAAGCGCATTCGGATCACGGAACGAGTCAGGTTTGAACTCAAGGCCACGGCCATCAACATCCTGAACCATCCGGATTTCATCTTTCCGGTTAATTCTAACGGAAATGGCACCAACGTTCTCAACTTTGATTCGACCACGTTCGGTCTGGTCACCGTGCAGCGTAACACCTCGCGTCAATTTAACTTTATCGGACAGTTGAGATTCTAGTCCGACGAGGTTCATACTGCTGGATCCGGCTTTACCGTCGATCCTTTCAAAGGGCGTTGTCGGGACATCTCGGCAACGCCTTTTTGCTTGTAATTCGAAATGGATCATCCGACACTGGACTCTCCTGAGGCTTGACATCTAAGAGCAGGCTCGAAAAGATCGAACATCGAGCTGCGATTGAGGTATATACCATGTCAAAAAGCAAACTACTCCGACTCTTGCCGGTCTCCTTATCGGTTATGAGCTTTGTCATTCCCGTGACGGCTCAGGTTTTTCTTCCGCCGGGAGCAACGGATACCGGCCTGGGCGGAGGCAACGCTATCTCAGGAACGATCTTATCCTCGAACGGACAGCGGCTGGAAAGCCATGTTTCCATCCGCCTGCAGACCATGACTAAGGGGGACCGCGTGGCGACAAGCGACGATAACGGGAACTTTGCATTTCGAGGACTCCCAAACGGCGCGTACACCCTGGTCATCGACAAAGAAAAGGAATTCGAACCTTACCGTCAGACGGTCGACATCAGGCAATTTCCGGGGTCTCCCGCTCAAGTCTATCCGTTGAATATTCGACTGCAGTTGAAACCAGGAGCCGAGGCGAAGACCGGCATCCTAAATGCAGCGTTGGCGAATGTGCCGCCGCGCGCTCTGGCGTTCTATCAAAAGGCTCTCGAACAAGCTCAGGCGGGAAAAAACAAGGCCGCGATCGAGCAGTTGAATCAGGCGATCGTGGAGTATCCCGGCTTCATGCTCGCTTTCAATGAGTTGGGCGTCCAATATCTTCAACTCGGTGAAGTGGAAAAGGCTAATGAATCGCTGGAGGCGGCTCTTAAGATCGCGCCCGATGCTTTCGAACCCCTTATGAATCATGGCATCGCCCTCGTCCGCCTAAATCGTTTTGCTGAGGCTGTGCCGGCGCTGCGGGCCGCAATTAAGCAAAAAGACCAATCACCTGTGGGTCACTACTATCTGGGGCGAGCACTTGCATACCAGCAACGTTACGATGAAGCCGAAAAGGAACTTAACCTGGCCCTGCAACTGGGTGGCACCGACATGAAAGAGGCTCATCGTTATCTGGCTGGGATTTATAACGCTCGAGGAGATAAGCGGCGCGCGATTGCGGAGTTGGAAACCTATCTTAAATTGGCGCCGAACTCTAAAGATGCGGAACACATTCGGCAACTCATCCAAGACCTCCGCAGTTCAAAATAGATCGCCCAATTCACTGAAGAATAGTTTGACATCGCAGATACCAGACCTGGCCGTGTAATCTCTAACTCTGAAGGCTTGCTGAAGGCACAGGTAGAAACTGCCTTTGGGAGCTGTAAACCAAATCCGATATTTTGTATTAATATTCAGAAATGCGAAGCTTTGAGACTGAATCTCACTGCTTATTTCCAAGAAAACCGTTAGATTGCTTATCCCAAGCCCGGCCTGTTTGCTGGCGCGACATTTGCATTTTGCATGACCTGACCTCTTCATTTTTCATTCGGTCAGTAAGTTTTCAATCGGTAATCCAAGTTTGGCATTAACGCAACGTAGCCCTTTTCAACTCGTGTTCGACCGCCCCGATCGGTCGGGCACTTCAGACCTATTTCCGGGAAGGAGCCCTTCAATGAAAAGTCTGTTATTGAAGTTCATTTTCATCTCCCTGGTTGTTGCCTTTTTCGGCCTGCCCGTTTTCGGCCAGGTGACACCCACGGGATCAATTTCAGGTACGATTTCTGACCCGCAAGGGGCGGTCGTAGCCAACGCTTCGGTGACGGCTAAAAATAAGGCCACCGGAGAACAAAAGACCGCCACAACGTCAGACAGCGGTGCTTTCAACATTCCGGCAGTTCCGAGTGGTGCGTACATCGTCACCGTAGAGGTAAAAGGATTTAAGAAGATGCAGGTTACTGACGTCAAGGTTGACGTCGGCAGTCCTGCGACTGTCAACGTCGCGCTTGAGGTTGGCAGCGCACAGGAGATAGTAACGATCGTTGGCGGCGGCGAGGTTATCCAGTCGCAATCAGCTACGATCGGAACCACGCTCACCGGCCGCCAGATCACCGACATACCCACGGCCTCGCGCGATGCTCTCGATCTCGTGCTGGCATTGCCAGGCACGACGACCGTAGGTCGCCCCCGACAGTCCTCCGTTAACGGACTACCGAAGGGCGCACTGAATATTACGCTGGATGGAATTAACGTTCAGGACAATCTGCTTAAGTCGAACGACGGTTTCTTTACTTATATTCGTCCCCGCACGGATGCTATTAGTGAAGTCACTGTATCAACGTCTAACCCTGGGGCGGAAAGCTCGGGTGAAGGCGCGTTCCAAATCAAGTTCGTTACCCAGGGTGGCAGCAACCGATACCACGGTGGTGGTTATTGGTATTACCGCAGTCCGGGACTCAATGCGAACTACTGGTTCAACAATCGTGACTTGGCACCCGATCCGGTAACACACAAAGCTCCGAGAACCGACATCATCCTGAATCAGCCGGGGTTCAAAATCGGCGGTCCGATTTCAATTCCGAAGTTGTTCAACGGAAAAGACAAAGCGTTCTTCTTTTTAAACTATGAAGAATATCGATTGCCGGAGAGCACCCTGCGCACCAGAAATGTCATGAGTACCGCGGCCCAGGCTGGAACCTATCAATTCCTGTCGAGCAGTTTCGCGCCTCCAGCGACCGGACCTGGAGCCTCGACAACCTGTACCGGATCGGGAGCTACTAGAGTTTGCTCTCTGAACGTTTACACGGTCATTGGGGCTGCTCTTGCCACGCCCAGTTTCGTGACTGCGAATCCGGGCATAACAGGGGCGTTCACTACCGCCGATCCAACCATAGCCGGTTTGCTCGGCAGCATTCGTAGCGCCATTCCTTTCAGCAAGGCGACCGGTGATCCGAACCTGGAAACGACGACCTTCATCAACAAGGGCGGTCAAAAGCGTGAGTTTCCGACCGTCCGGTTCGACTTT
>QHXH01000267.1 GCA_003222855.1 Acidobacteriota bacterium | reverse complement strand
TTTCATTCTGCTTTGTTCGGTAACCCTCGTTGCTCAACGCGCGACCTCTTTGCGCGGCCAGGTTGCTGATCAATTCGGCGCCGTCGTGGTCGGAGCCACGGTCACGATAACTGACGGTAACGGAAAGCAGCAGTCCATCCAAACCGACAGTAATGGCGCATATCGTTTCGATAATCTTGCGGCCGGCGCTTATGACTTGAGCGCGCAACAGAAAGGCTTTGCCCCTCAGATAGTCAGCGGGTTGAATCTCTCATCCGGAGTTAACACTCGCAATTTTCAATTGACGGTGACAATCGAGGAACAACGAGTAACCGTTGATGACATACGATCTCTGAGCATCGATCCAAACAGCAACAAGAGTGCGCGCATAATCAGCGGAAACGATCTCAATGCACTGTCCGATGATCCGGACGAACTCGCGGCGCAACTAAACGCCTTGGCGGGACCTGCGGCCGGCCCGAGCGGCACACAAGTCTTCGTCGATGGATTCACAGCGAGCAATGGCGTGCCCGACAAACAAACGATTCGCGAGATTGTCATCAATCAAAATCCGTTCGCGGCAGAATTCGAAAGAATCGGATTCGGCAACATTCAGATTTTCACCAAGCCGGGCACGGGAAAGTTTCACGGCGGTTCGGCATTCACCTTTAGCGACGCAGTTTTCAATTCGCGCAATCCTTTCGCTTTGAATCGTCCGCCTTACCAGCGCCGCGCGTTCGAAGGTAATCTCAGCGGTCCGATTTCCAGGCGCGCTTCCTTCTTTCTCAACTTTAATCGTCGCGACATTGACGACACGGCAGTCATTAACGCCACCACACTGGACGCCGCGTTGAATCCATTGACGGTCAGTAAGGCGGTGGTTACGCCAAAGTCGTTCATGAATGTTGGACCACGCTTTGACTTTGCGCTGAACAAAAACAACACGCTCAGCGTCCGCTACAACCTGAACACGCAGGATCTAAAGAAGCAGGGAGTCGGCGGCTTTGCCCTGGCATCAAGGGCTTTCGATTATTCGGATCGTCTGCACATTCTGCAGGCGATCAATATGGCGATCATAAATCCACGGACCGTGAACGAGTTCGGCTTCCAATACATCTGGTACTACATAAAACAGAACGCCGGCGATCCCGGCTCAGGTCTAATCGTGCTCGATGCGTTCACAGGTGGCGGCGCGCAGATTGGAAACTATTCTTTCAAACGCCATGAAGGTGAGCTGCGCGATTATCTGTCGGTGACGACGCGTGTGCATACGCTCAAGTTCGGCGCGCGCCTGCGCTGGGCCCACATCGGCGACACCGCGCCGAATAATTTTGGCGGCACATTTATCTTTACCAGTCTCGATCGTTATCGGCGCACGCTGCAGCACACCGCCACCCCGGATCAATTAATCATCGCGGGCGGCAATCCTTTCGCCGAAGTAAAGCAATGGGACATCGGCCCATTCATCCAGGACGATTGGCGGATGCGGCCTGACTTTACTTTGAGCCTCGGACTTCGTTATCAGTACCAAACCCAACTCAACAGCAAGTTTATGTTTGCGCCCCGGCTTTCGTTTGCATGGACACCGTGGCTGAATCCAAAGGGCCAACCGAAGACCGTAATTCGCGGCGGCTCCGGAATTTTCTATGATCTGGTGCGCACCTCTGTCACGTTGCAGGCGAATCGTTACAACGGTCAGACAGAACAGCAGTACATCGTGACCGATCCGGCGCTGCTGGCTCTGTTTCCGAATGTGCCGCCGACGGCCACGCTCACCGCTTTATCGCAGCCGCAGACGATCTGGCGCAAAGTTTCCGATCTGACTGAGCCTTACTACATTCAATCATCAGTCAGCGTCGAGCGCAGCCTGCCCCACAATACAACGTTGAGCATCAGCTATCTCGACACGCGCGGCTTGCATCAATTGCGCTCACGAAATCTGAATGCGCCCGCGCCGGGAACTGGCGTCCGTCCATTCGGGAATGGTTTCAATATCTACGATTATGAGACGACCGGCATGTATCGGCAGCACCTGCTGGTCTTCAACGCGCAATTGCGGCCGAACAAGAAGATAAATGTGAATGCGAACTACACGTTCGGCAAAGCGAGTGGTGATACGGATGGGCCAGGGACGTTTCCGGCGAATTCATACGACCTGAGAGATGAGTTTGGAAGAACATCATTCGACGTGCGACATCGCTTCACGCTGACCGGATCGTTCGACACTCGTTGGGGAGTTGGTTTCTTTCCGTTAATCATTGCTTCGTCAGGCGCGCCTTTCAACATCATCACGGGGTTAGACAACAATGGCGACACGCTGTTTCTGGATCGACCGGCGTTTGCCACTGACTTGACGCGCGCGTCGGTGCGGCGCACGGCATTCGGCAATTTTGATTTGCTGCCGCTGCCGGGAGCGCAAATCATTCCCCGCAACCTCGGTGATGGACCAGGATACTTCTCAGTAAATTTTCGGATCGCGAAGACGTTTGGATTTGGATCAGTTGCCGCGCCACCTGCACGAGCCCAAGCGGCCAGTCCAGCAGCCAAGGGAACTCCAGCTCAGCCTGCTACTGCCGGCAGGGCGCCCGCCATCGCGCAGGCAAGCAGACCGGAAGACAGACCTTACAAGCTTACGATCAGCTTGTTCGTCGCGAATCTTTTGAACCATACGAACAAGGGAATACCGATTGGCAATCTCAGCTCGCCGCTGTTCGGAACGTCGAACTCGCTTTCGGGCGTGGGCCAATTCACGTTTGGCGCCAGCGCCGCGCAGAGTAATCGCAGCGTGAGTTTGCGAGCGCAGTTTCAATTTTGATTGTGTGTCGGAAGCCCGACCGTTAGGGAGGGCAACGATGACGGGAGGCAAGCCGCGGATGAACGCGGATTTACGCAGATAAGGACTAAACAGCAGTTCTGTTGTTCTGATCCGCGTTTATCCGCGTAAATCTGCGGCTAATTCATTCAGGCAATTCCGCCCTACGAGCCCCGCAAGTTGCCCTCCCTAACGGTCGGGCTTCTGACACTATTGTCCCGCGCCTGCCACTTCCGCTCTCTCGTCAAACAACTCGCTTTGAATCGGATCCAGGCCGAGCGCTTCGCGCACGCGCGCAAAGCTCCGTCTATGAATCGGCGTGGCGCCGAGCTCTTTCAAGCAGCGACAATGTTCCGGCGTGGGATAGCCTTTGTGCGTCGCGAAATTATATCCGGGAAGGACAGCATCCAATTCCGTCATGATCGCGTCGCGGGTCGTCTTGGCGATGATCGATGCGGCGGCTATGCTCGCCGAAAGAGTGTCGCCCTTGATGATGCCGCGTTGTGGAGTCGAACAGTGAGGGATACGGCGCGCATCAACTAAAATGAAATCCGGCTGCGAAGTCAGGCCTTCGACTGCGCGACGCATCGCCAAAAGTCCCGCATGATAGATATTCAGGGTGTCGATTTCTTCGACCTCCGCGATCCCCGCCGACCACACGACTGCGTCCGCTTTGATTTGCTGTGCCAATTCGTCGCGCACCGTCGTGTCGAGAATCTGTTTTGAATCATTCAGCCGCTTCAGTTTGTAGTTGCGCGGCAGGATGACTGCGCCGGCCACTACCGGCCCTGCGAGTGGCGCCATGCCGGCTTCATCGACACCAGCGATCAAATTCACTCCCTGGTCCCATAAATCGATTTCAAATCGCAGCAGGTTGTGAAGGCGCTGGCCCTCAGCTCGATTCTTGCGCCAACGGT
>QHXH01000308.1 GCA_003222855.1 Acidobacteriota bacterium | reverse complement strand
CCGCGAAAGCATGGTTTAGCGCTAAGGGCGAAGGTGCGTACTGCTAATTCAATCGCGTGCTTCCAGACGGGTAGCTCTTCAAATCGTTTGTACTTCATCGAAACTCTCCTGCGCAGAAGATTGTTTTCCCCCGCGTAGGATTGTAAGCGGCTGTGGAAGATAGGCGGCCCTAATTCAGTACATCGGTTCGATGAAATAACTTAGCTAGATTTGCAATCAGTTCAGTCCTGGCTACTGCTACTCAGTCATTTAACCATTGACACATTAAGCCAATGAATCAATAGACGTACTTGTTCGCTTCGATCATCGCGTTCGCAATTCGCTGCCGCCCGGCGACAGTATTGATCGGCGTCATCCTGGTGAAGCGACGCAGCGCGGCGAGCAGGGTGCGCAACTCGTCGCCGTCGGACATCGCCGCCAGAGTATTCTTAGCGTTCGCTTCTATTCGCTCGACCGCATCGTTGCAAAAGACGCGCGTCATCTCAACAAAGGGCGCGGCGGCCTTTTCGCCTTGCGACGCCGCGATTTTCTGAGCGCGCAGAATCGCCGACTCCATCGCAAAGGCGTCCATGATGATATCCGCGACGCCGATCAGGATCTCCTGCTGATCCGCCAGACCCATCATGTACTTCTGGGCCGCGGTGCCGAGCGTCATCAGCGCAACTTTCTTGGCGTTCTGCGCGAGCTTCATCTCAGTTGCCAACTGGCTTTCGTCCGTATCGAACGAAGGCATCGATGGCGACAGAATCTCATCCATTAACCCCTGCGCCGCTGGGAGCAATGCGAGACGGCCACTCAGGGCAGCCTTCATCAAGCGTCCCGGAATCAGCATGCGATTGATTTCATTGGTCCCTTCGAAGATGCGATTGATGCGCGTGTCGCGATAGGCGCGCTCCGCGGGATAATCGGCCGAGTAACCATAACCGCCGAAGATCTGCACCATCTCGTCCGTGATGTAATTGCAGTATTCAGAGAGCGCGACTTTGATAATCGAACATTCAGCAGCGTACTCCTCGATTGCTTTCAAGCGCGCGTCCATGTCTTTTGAATCCGCGATCGCGCCCAGGCCTTCTTCGATCATGCCGAGTGTGCGATAGGTCATCGCTTCGCCAACCCAGGTGCGAATGGCCATCTCAGCCAGCTTTGATTTGATCGCGCCGAATGATGAGATCGATTTGCCAAACTGGTGACGCTCGTTTGCATACTTCACCGACTCAGTCAGCGCGAGCTTCATTCCCCCGAGACACATCGCGCCCAGCTTGAATCGCCCGATGTTGAGGATATTGAAAGCTATTTTGTGACCCTTGCCGACTTCGCCAAGTAAGTTTTCAACCGGTGCTTTTGCATCCGCAAGAATCAGCGGCGTCGTGCTCGAACCTTTGATGCCCATCTTGTGTTCTTCCGCGCCGGGTTGACAGCCTTCCTGCCGCTCGACAATGAACGCGGTGAATTTATCGCCATCGACTTTCGCGAACACCACATAAATGTCGGCGAAGCCACCGTTGGTGATGAACATTTTCTCGCCGTTGAGAACGTAGTGCGTGCCGTCGGCGCTCAGTTTCGCAGTCGCTTTTGCGGCCAACGCATCTGAGCCTGATCCGGCTTCCGTCAATGCGTAAGCCGTGATCAATTCTCCGGCGGCAATCTTTGGCAGATATTTTTTCTTAGCTGCTTCGGTGCCGAAGTAAACGATTGGCATCAAGCCAATGCCGCTTTGCGCGCCGAGCGTGGTCGCGAACGAAGCCGACCGTCCGATATTCTCAGCGATCAGCGCGCCGCTGGTTTGATCCAACGCCAGCCCGCCGTATTCTTCCGGGATACCCGCGCCGACCAGACCGAGATCGGCAGCTTGCTTCACTAATTCGCGCGCCAGTTTCCAATCCTTATTTTCCAATTCGTTGATGCGCGGCAGAACTTCCGCATCCATGAATTGACGCGTGGTGTCGGCAATCATGCGATGCTCTTCATTGAAATCTTCAGGCGTGAAAATCTCAGCCGGCGTACGCTCTTCAATCAGGAAACTTCCGCCTTTGACGATCTCTTTTTTGTCGATTACGGCTGCCATACAGTTCCTTTCAGGTTATGGAGTGCGGCGACTTGTCGCCGCTTTCTGCCTTTGCAAGCCAAATCCAAAGCGGTGACAAGTCACCGCACTCCAAAATTGCGCTACAGGGAGATTCATTTATCTTCTAACTGATTCGTGATGGCTGGCGGCATTAAGTTGCGAACCTCTGGATATTTCTCGGCGATCCGAATTAGATCGAGTTCATCCTTCTTTCGTTTTGATAAACGTCTTCTCGGATCGCTCCAGGCCCAAACTTTCCCGCGAACGATGTTCTCTAACGACGCCACGGGCACCAGTTCACCGAGGACTTTCATCATCTCAGTGTCGGCGAGGAACTTCTGATAACGCTGGTCGACGGTAAACTGAATCCGAAGGTCGCTGCCTTTCGTTTGAGCATTCACTGAATGCTCGTGTTCCTTCACCTCAAAGCCACGTGCGATCAATTCCGCTTGAATCGCAGACAGTTCCGACGATGCGACGACAATGTCTGCGTCTGTCGTGAACACCGGTGCCACGTAACAATTGACGGCCAGACCGCCAACGAGACACCATTGTCCATGGCGATCCAGAATCTGGACCAACAGAGCGAAATCGCTACTGCCGCCATTCGTAACAGATTCGAATATTTCAGTTGCGGTCATTTTAGAGTGCGGCGACCTGTCGCCGCTTTTTCGCTCGAGTTAACTAGGAAAGCGGTGACAAGTCACCGCACTCCAAATCAAAGTCTCTCAAATATTCCCGCGGCCCCCATGCCCCCGCCGACGCACATCGTCACCATGCCATAACGGCCATTCCGTCTTTCCAATTCACGCAAGATCGATGCGGTCAGTTTCGCCCCGGTGCATCCGAGTGGATGGCCCAGCGCGATTGCGCCGCCGTTCACGTTAACTCGGTCGGGATTAAGCTCAAGCATTTTGATCACCGCGAGCGATTGTGCGGCGAAGGCTTCATTTAATTCGATGACTTCGATTTGATCGAGAGTTAGTCCGGCAAGTTTCAAAGCCTTCGGAATCGCGTAAACAGGCCCGATGCCCATCTCTTCCGGCGGACATCCGGCCGTTGCATAAGCGATCAGCCGCGCGATTGGCTTAACGCCCAGTTGTTTCGCGCGCTCTTCCGACATGACAATCGCCGCCGCCGCGCCGTCGGACATCTGCGAAGAATTCCCGGCCGTGATCGTTCCTTTCAATTGAAACGCGGGCTTCAACTTCGCCAAAGCTTCCGCCGAACTGTCGCGGCGCGGTCCTTCATCCTTTTCAAATTGGATTTCGGTGTGCTGTTTTTTACCTTTCGCATCCAACTCTTCGACCGTCACAGTCAGCGGCACGGTTTCATCTTTGAACTTGTTTGCATCCAGGGCCGCAATCGCGCGCTGGTGCGAACGCAACGCAAATTCGTCCTGCTGTTCGCGCGTGACTTCGTACTTGCGCGCGACATTCTCAGTGGCCAGGCCCATGCTGAGATAAAAGTCAGGATAGTGATCGATCAGATAAGGATTGGGGCGAATGATGTGTCCGCCCATCGGGATCATGGACATCGATTCCAAGCCGCCGGCCACGATCACTTCGGCGCCGTTGGTACGAATGCGATCGCTGGCCATCGCGATCGTCTGCAATCCTGAAGAGCAAAAACGATTGATTGTCATCGCGCTGGTTTCCACCGGCAGCCCCGCGCGGATCGCGGCCGCGCGCGCGACATTCATGCCTTGTTCGGCTTCGGGCATCGCGCAACCCATGATCACGTCGTCGATCTCCGACGCTTCCAGGCCGGGTACGCGCGCGATGGCTTCTTTAATGACCGCCGCGCCCATGTCATCTGGCCGCGTGTCACGCAAGGTTCCCTTCGGCGCTTTGCCCACCGCGGTGCGCACTGCTGATACGATTACTGCTTCTTTCATT
>QHXH01000307.1 GCA_003222855.1 Acidobacteriota bacterium | reverse complement strand
CAATAAAGTTATACTCGGGGTATGAAAACGGCTGTATCCATTCCTGATGATGTTTTTCGCAAAGCTGAGCATTTGGCGCGGCGCATGAAAAAGTCTCGCAGCGAATTATTTAGCAACGCGCTGTCTGAATACCTTGCCCGACACGCTTCCGACCAGGTAACGAACGCTATGGATGAAGTATGCGAGGACATCGGTGTTGAAGCGAACAATTTCACGCCTGCGGCGGCGCGCCGGGTGCTGAAGAACGTCGAATGGTGATTTCTCAGGGCGATGTGAAGCTATGAATTCAGACACCAAACGCGAAATGTTGCGGCACACGGTCGCGACGCTTGCTTATCGCGGCGCGAAAGCGGTGCGCGGCGCGGATGATTCGTTCGCGTCGTTCAAAGCTTCCGAGTCAACGCGCACACCGGCGCAGATTCTCGCGCACATCGGGGACTTGCTCGAATGGGCTTTGTCGATCGCCAAAGGCAACGAGGCCTGGAATAACCCTGAACCGCTGGAATGGAGCAAGGAAATCGACCGCTTTCATACTGCGCTTAAGAGCTTTGACGACTATCTTGCGTCACAGTCCGATCTCTCAGCGAGTTGTGAACGCCTCTTTCAGGGACCGATTGCCGATGCCTTGACGCATGTGGGACAAATCGCCATGCTGCGGCGCATTGCCGGCGAGCCGATGAAAGGCGAAAACTATTCGCGCGCGAAGATTGCCGCCGGCCGCGTCGGCGCGGATCAAGAGACGCCCAAGCGCGAGTTTGATTGAACCGTTGACGATGCGACCGCACACGGCTCTGCCGCCGCTCACTGCGGTAAGCCTCCGGCTTACCGGGTGGACTCACGTGTTCCTGTCGTCGAGGCTCAGCCTCGACACAATGACTCCTCGGGTCTTGCAACGGTGAGGCAAGCCTCACCGCAATGTGCTGCGGCAAAGCCGCAAAGCTGGAACGCTATCAGCCATTGCCGATTTGCCTTTCCAGCGTTAGCATCTCAGACGATCAAAGCGTTAAGGTCCGCAGCTCTGTAAAGCACCAAGGAGTGTGTTATGCGCACAACTAAGATGATCGCTATTGGCGTGATGATTCTTCTTATGACGGGAATAACTATCGGACAGGAACTGGAATCGCCGGAAGTTGCCAACAGGACCATGCGGCCTGTGGTGCGCGGCCAGCACTTCGCGGTTGCATCGATGAAGGCGGAAGCCACGCGCGCCGCTGAACGCATTTTGGAAAAAGGCGGGAATGCTTTCGACGCGATCGTCGCCGGCCAGGCTGTGCTCGGACTCGTCGACGGCGCCATGAATGGAATCGGCTCCGATGCGACGCTCCTGGTCTACGACGCCAAAGCGAAGAAGGTTTATTCGATCAATGCGGAAGGCACGGCGCCAAAGCTCGCAACCATCGAATGGTACAAAGAGCACAACGGCGGCAAGCTGCCGGTAAACGATTCATTGCTTTCCGGAACTGTTCCAGGCTGCATCGATGCCTGGTACATCCTGCTCGACCGTTGGGGCACGATGAATTTCGCGCAAGTGCTTTCGGAAGCGATCGACCTCGCAGAAAACGGATTTCCGGTTGGCGATTCATTCGCCCGCGCAGCTGCGACCACGCAAAAGATTCGCAAGTATCCCACCAGCGCGAAGGTGTATTTACCGAATGGGCGTGCACCACTAGCCGGCGAAATCTTTCGCAATCCTGATCTCGCGCGCACCCTCAGGCGGTTGGTTGAAGCTGAGACGCAGAACAAAGGCAAAGGCCGTCATGAAGCTTTGAAGGCCGCACGTGATTGCTTCTATAAAGGCGACATTGCGCGCGAAATGGCCAGGTTCTCGGAAGAAAACGGCGGGCTGTTTCGCTATGAAGATTTTGCGAACTACACCGCGAAAATAGAAGAGCCGGTTTCGATCGACTATCGCGGTTATCAGATTTACAAGAACGCCTCGGCGACTCAGGGTCCGGCAGAACTGTTCGCGCTGCGAATTCTCGAAGGCTATGACCTGAAGGCGATGGGCCACAACAGCGCCGATTACATTCACACGAGTGTGGAAGCGACGAAACTGGCGATGGCCGATCGCGAGAAGTATCTCGGCGACATGGACTTTATCAAGATTCCGTACACCGGCCTGCTTTCGAAAGAGTACGCAGCCGAACGTCGCGCGATGATCGATAAGAACACCGCTTCACTCGCTTTTCGGCCCGGCATGGCTGAGAAGTTTACCAGCGATGCGACGCCGCTTTATCGTCCAGTCAGGATCACCACCAGCGACTTCGCCGATCACGACGGCGACACCAGTTACATCGCGGTAATTGACAGCGCGCGCAACATGATCAGTTTCACGCCAAGCTTGCACAGCGCGTTCGGCACCGGCGTGGTGATGGGCAATCTGGGTTTCATCTTTAACTGCCGCGGCGATTACTACACTCTGGAACCTGGCGAAGCGAACGCGCTGGCGCCAGGCAAACGGCCGCGCAGCACTCTGCAAAGCACACTGGTGATGAAAGACGGCCAGCCGCACATGGTACTCGGCACGCCCGGTGCGGATCAGCAAGTGCTGCTGACCATGCAGACACTGCTAAACATGATCGAGTTCGGCATGAATGTGCAGCAGGCAATCGAATCGCCCAAGTGGCTGACGCGGGCGTTTCCCGCTTCGCCTTTTCCGCACACGATGTATCCCGGCGATCTGTCCGTCGAGGCTCGCATTCCCGAAGATGTACGCAAACAACTCCTCGCCCGCGGTCACAAACTTCGCGTTACGGGTGCTTGGTCCGATGGATCGTTAGCCGCGATTGTGATCGACCCGAAAACTGGCGTGCTTAACGCCGGAACTGACCCGCGAACCGAAGCCTATGCCTGGGCCTGGTGAGTGGCACCCTCGTTGCAAGAGACCGGATTTCAGGCGTATCTGTATGCTCTCGGGACAACTAAGTCCCGAGCGTCAGGCATCGTTAGGTTGTGAACCCCTTCTGGATTAAATCAACGAGAAACACCACTGGAGGCAAGATGAAGACAAGGCTAGCTAAGGTTACGCAATTCGCCATTCTCTCTCTCCTGCTGATTGGAATTGGAATCGCTTCAACCTCAACCGCTGCGGCCCAGCGCCGCAATCGGTGGGACGGTTATCCGAACTGGGGCGGTTCATATCAACTTCGTGAAACTGCTCTGAACGCGGGGTATAACGAAGGGACGAAAGAAGGCCGCAACGATCGCGGGCGCAATCGTTATCGTAACTACACCGAATTCGGTGCGTACAACGATGCGACGCATGACTATAGTTCACGCTTGGGCGATCGGGATCTTTACCGCCGCTATTACCGCTTGGCGTTCGAGCGCGGATACGACACCGAGAATCAGAACAACTACAACAACCGGAATGATCGGAATG
>QHXH01000306.1:7498-10235 GCA_003222855.1 Acidobacteriota bacterium | reverse complement strand
GAATTGATCGCGCCGATTGCGATGGAGAAGGGGTTGCGCTTCGCGATTCGTGAAGGCGGCCGCACGGTCGGCGCCGGTACGGTGTCTGATGTAGTCGAATAGAAATGTCCGACAAGCTTCAGCTTGTCGCCGGAACGACAAACTAAAGTTTGTCGGACAAATATATGCTTAACGAAAAAATCAGAATCAGGCTGAAGGCCTACGATCATCGCGTGCTGGATCAATCGACGACTGAGATCGTTGAGACGGCCAAGCGCACCGGCGCGCGAGTGGCTGGGCCGATTCCGCTGCCGACCGTCAAGAATAAATGGACCGTTTTGCGTTCGCCGCACGTCGATAAGAAATCGCGCGAGCAGTTCGAGATTAGAACGCACAAGCGGCTGATGGACATTCTCGATCCGACTCCGCAGACGGTTGATGCCTTGATGAAGCTTGATTTGCCCGCAGGCGTGGACGTTGAGATCAAGGCGTTTGGAAAAGGCTAAAACATTGCCGATTTCCAATTGCCAATTTCCGATTGGCACCTGGGCATTGTGAATTGAAAAATCGGCAATCGGCAATCGGCAATTGGAAATTGACAATGATCAACGGAATCATCGGCAAAAAAGTTGGCATGACGCAGTTGTTTGCTGCGGACGGCACGGTTACTCCGGTCACGGTGATCAAAGCCGGCCCGTGCGTCGTCGTGCAGAAGAAAACTGCAGGCGGCAAGGATGGCTATGATGCCGTGCAATTGGGCCTGGTCGAGGATCGGCCGATCAGATTGAAAAATGTTAACAAGCCGATGCGCGGCCATTTCGAAAAGACCGGCGGCGGAATTCCGCCGACCCGAATCCTGAAAGAATTTCGCTTGACCGCTTCGGATGAGGCCACGAATGTCGGAGACAAGATCCTCGTCGATCAGTTTGCTGACGGCGACGTTGTCGACGTGGTTGGCAAATCAAAAGGTCGCGGCTTTGCCGGCACGATCAAGCGTCACAACTTTAATCGTGGTCCCGAATCTCACGGTTCGATGAACGTGCGTGCGCCCGGATCGATTGGCGCTTCGGCTTATCCATCGCGAGTCGTCAAGGGCATGCGGTCCTCGGGGCACATGGGTGATGTGCGCGTCACAGTGAAGCGGCTGACAGTCGCGCGCGTGGATGCGGAAAATAATTTGTTGATGATTCGGGGCGCGGTGCCGGGCGCCAACGGAAGCGTCGTAGTCGTTAAGAAAGCGGCCCGACAGGGTAAATAGTTAGCGAGACAAAACCCGACTTTGTTTCTAAACGGAGGTTCCGTTATGCCAACAGCCAAAGTTCTGGATTTAACCAGCAAAGAGGTTGGCGAGATCGAGTTACCGGAAATAGTTTTCGACGTGCCGCTTAACGAGCCGTTAATCCATGAAGCGGTGCGCAGCTTTCTGGCGAACCGGCGTGCCGGCACTTCGGCAACTAAGACCCGCGGCGATGTTTCGGGCGCGGGACGCAAGTTGTGGAAGCAGAAAGGCACGGGCCGCGCGCGCATCGCGAGTTTGCGCTCGCCGCTTTGGAAGGGCGGCGGCAACGCGCATGGACCACAGCCGCGCGATTGGTCGTACAACTTGCCGAAGAAGATGCGCAAACGGGCCATGTGCTCGGCCATTTCTGAACGCTTGCGCGAAGGCAATTTGATCGTGGTGAGTGAATGGGCGCTTGAATATCCGAAGACGCGCGAGTTCATCAACACGATGGGCACGTTAAAGCTAAGCGGCAAAACGCTGATTGTTGATTCGCTGAAGAATACGAAGCTCATGCTGGCGTCGCGAAACGTGCAGACTGCGAAAGTGGTCAACAGCTATGGCTTGAACATCTACGATCTCGTCAATCATCAAAAAGTTGTTTTGACGCCCACGACGGTGGAAGAGTTGATCGGCATCCTGAAACCGCGGGCGAAAGATGACGAAGAGACGTACCAGTCCCGTCAGGATGGAGAAGAAACCGGCGGGCCGGCCCGGCGCGTTCCGGGAAATAGAGGAGCAGCAGTCTAGCGATGCGAACGGTTTGGGACATTATCAAGTCGCCGGTGATCACCGAAAAGGCGCTGGTGGCCAAGGAAGAGTCGCAGGACCGTCGTCAGTTGCTGACGTTCCGGGTCGATCAACGTGCGACCAAGCCCGAGATTAAGAACGCGGTCGAAACGATTTTTCAAGTGAAAGTTGATCAGGTGCGCACCGCGCAATATCTCGGCAAGATGGCCCGCCGCGGGCGGCATGAAGGACGCAAGCCCTCATGGAAGAAAGCATTTGTGACCCTGAAGGTTGGCGAGAAGCCAGTCGATTACGGGGAAGCAATCTGAAAATTTCAGATTTCAAATTTGAGATCTGAGATCAATAGACTATGGGAATCAAGAAACTAACACCGACATCGCCGGCTCGGCGTTATCAGACTTATCTGACGCGGGACGAACTGACCGTCGGGGCCACCCCTGAGAAGTCTCTGCTCGAGCCGAAGACGCGAATTTCGGGTCGCAACAACGATGGCCGGATCACCGTCCGCCGTCGTGGTGGCGGTCACAAGCGTTTCTATCGAGTCATCGATTTCAAGCGTAACAAAGACGGTGTGCCCGGACGCGTGACGCAAATCGAATACGATCCGAATCGCTCTTCCAATATCGCTTTGGTTACCTATCTCGATGGCGAGAAGCGCTACATCATTGCTCCCGTAGGTTTGGAAGTCGGCAAAACAATCACCAGCGGCGAAGATGCCGATATTCTTCC
>QHXH01000306.1:0-7416 GCA_003222855.1 Acidobacteriota bacterium | reverse complement strand
AGAAGGAAATCATGCGCAGTCGCGCATGCCTTCCGGCGAGGTTCGCCGCGTGCCCGTCGAGTGTCGCGCGACTGTCGGCCAGGTGGGAAACGTCGAGCACGAAAATATTTCGTTGGGTAAAGCCGGACGCACGCGCTGGCGCGGCATTCGCCCACACGTGCGCGGCGTGGCGATGAATCCCGTGGACCACCCGCACGGAGGCGGTGAAGGAAAAACTTCCGGGGGGCGAAATCCGGTGACGCCATGGGGCCAGCCGACGCGCGGATATAAGACGCGTCATAACAAACGTACGAAGAAGATGATCGTCAGAGATCGGAGAGTTAAATAATTGCCGATTTTCGATTTGCGACCGCCGATTGGCGTCTGAACAAAGATGCGTTCTTAAATCGGCCATTGGCAATCGGCAATCAAAAATGAGTTATGCCACGTTCAGTAAAAAAAGGTCCCTGGATCGATAAGGGCATTCGCAAAATGGTTGGGCGCGTGCGCGCGGGTGGCCAGCGGCCGCAGGTGATTCGCACCTGGTCGCGACGCTCGACGATTACGCCCGATATGGTGGGGTTGACATTCGGCGTGCACAACGGCAAGCGGCACATTCCGATCTATATCACTGAGAATATGGTCGGACACAAACTGGGCGAGTTCGCTCCGACACGGACGTTCAAAGGCCATTCAGGAACGAAGGCTGAGAAAGCAGAGAAGACAGCTAAAGTCGCCGGACCGACTTCAGGTTCTGCGCCGGCGGCAGCGCCCGCGGCCTAAGAGGTCGGTACCGCCTGCGGTAGCGGGCGGGTAAAAGATTATGGAAGCAAGAGCGAGTGCAAAATTTCTTCGCGGGTCGGCGCAAAAGGCGCGCCTGGTCGTTGATATGATCCGCGGCAAGAACGTCAATCAAGCGTTGGCGATCCTGCGTTATTCGAATAAGCGTGCCGCGCTGGGAATTGAGAAGTGCGTCAAGTCGGCGATCGCGAATGCGAATGAGTCAGCTGAAAAAGCAAACGTCTCAGTCGATCCCGACGATCTTTGGTTGAAGGTGGCCTACGTCGATCGGGGGCCGACGAAGAATCGACGGCGCGTGCGTCCAGCGCCGCAGGGCCGTGCCTATCGCGAGCGCCGGCACTTTTGCCACGTGACGGTTCTGGTCTCCAGCGACAAGCCGGATGCGGCGGCAAAGACTGACCGAAAATCCGGCGAAGTGAAGCCAGCCGTCAGCAAGCGCGCCAGACGAGGCGGCGCGGCGGCGGCTCCGCGCGCAAAGCGTGTCGCCCCAAAGAGTGAGACGCCGGCGGCTGAAGGTAAACCGCAGAAGAAGGCGACTAAGACAGGATCGAAATCGAAACTCGGCAGCGCTTTGCGAAGAAAGAAGAAGAAGACGGACGAGTAATTCTGAATTGAGATTTCAAATTTGAGATTGGCTTGGTCGAAATCGAATTTGAAATTTGAGAAGGCAGATTTGAGATTGGAGTTAACTATTGGGCCAAAAAGTTCATCCATACGGCTTCCGCCTTGGCTATAACAAGGACTGGCACTCGCATTGGTTCGCGAAAAAGCAGTTCGGTGATTTTCTGATCGAGGATCTCAAGCTGAAAGCTGAGCTGAAACGACGCTTCACCGGCGCCGGAGTTTCGCACGTCGATGTCGAACGGGCCGCGAATCGTCTGAAAATCATCATTTACACTTCGCGGCCGGGCATCATCATCGGGCGCAAGGGATCGGAGATCGATAAGCTTAAGGGAGACATCTCTTCGCGGACGGGCCGGGAAGTGCTGGTCTCGATCCAGGAGATTCATAAGCCCGAACTGAATGCGCAGCTGCAGGCAGAAAAGATCGCGGCCCAGCTTGAGAAGCGCATTGCTTTTCGACGCGCTATGCGCAAAGCAGTTGAAGAGTCGCTGCGCTTCGGCGCACAGGGAATCAAAGTGAAAGTCAGCGGCCGTCTGAATGGCGCTGAGATCGCGCGCAGTGAATGGCACTTGCAAGGTCAGCTGCCGCTGCACACTCTGCGCTCAGATGTTGATTACGGATTCGCGGAGGCCAACACCACGTTCGGCGTCATCGGCGTGAAAGTTTGGATCTATCGCGGACAGATTCTCGATGCTAATGCAGCGATGGCGCGCGGCACAGGAACGGATCCGATTAACGAGACGCGCGGTCCAGGCCAGCGCGAAGGCCGACAGCGTCCAGCGCGCGCGCGTCGTGAACGACCAGAGAGGCCGGACAGATAATCGCGATTTCAGATCTCAGATTTGAAATTTGAGATCTGAAGTCTGAGAGATTTGAGAAACAGCTATGTTGATGCCGAAGAAGGTTAAGCATCGTAAGCAGATGCGCGGTCGAATGAAGGGTGTCGCGAATCGCGGCAGCGCAATCAGCTTTGGCGAATTTGGATTGAAGACACTCGAGGCCGCCTGGATAACAGATCGGCAGATTGAAGCGGCGCGAATTGCGATGACGCGTCACATAAAGCGCGGCGGCAAGATTTGGATTCGCATGTTTCCCGACAAACCGGTTACCAAAAAGCCGGCCGAAACACGTATGGGCAAGGGAAAAGGTGCGCCGGAATACTGGGTGGCGGTGGTCAAGCCGGGCCGCATTCTCTATGAGATCGAAGGGGTCGATGAGAAGACCGCGCGCGAAGCGATGAAGCTGGCCTCACAGAAGCTTCCGGTCAAAACGAAGTTTGTGACCCGCGCTGAGCAAGAAGGAGGCGCGATCTAAGTCCGACAAATTTTAGTTTGTCGTCAAAGAATATCGCATGCTCGACAAACTGAAGTTTGTCGGACAAAAAGGCGAATCATGAAGAGACGGGAAGAAGTAGACAAGTATCGCGATATGGCGGACGAAGATCTGCGCGCCGAGGTGGATCGTTTGAAAGAATCGCTGTTTCGCTTGAACTTCAAATTGGCGCTGGGCGAAGTCGACGCCATCAAGAAGATGCGCCAGGAGAAAAAATCGCTGGCGCGTATTCGGACTGAGGTTCGCCAGCGCGAAATGCAGGCGGCCAGGACTTAACAGATTTTTGGCACGCACTCCTCCGGAGTGCCGAGTCCGAGAGCACGCCGGAGGCGTGCGGACCACGAGTAAACATAATGTTTAGACGAAAGAAAAAGGAAGCGCAGTCGGAAGCGCCGCCGTCAATCGAGACGAGTGAAAATGCGCCAGTTGCAGAGCCAACCGCCCCGGCTAGTGAAGCGGTTGCGCCTGAAGCTGCCCCGAGCGGCGGGGCGGATACTGCGGTCGCGGCCGAAACAACTGCCGCGGATCAGTCGAACACTGCTGCGGCAGACAAAACTTCCGGGACGCGCCGCGGTAATCGCGTCCAGAAAGTCGGTACGGTTTCGTCCGACAAGATGCAGAAGACGGTGGTCGTGCGCGTTGACCGTCTGGTGTTGCATCCTAAATACCGGCGTTATGTGCGCCGCACGTCGAAATTCATGGCGCACGACGAGCTGGGAGCGACGACCGGCGATCGCGTGCGCATTGTCGAAACGCGGCCGCTGTCGGCGAACAAGCGTTGGCGCGTAGTCGAGATTGTGCAGAAGGCAGCTAAGTAAAGACATTGCCAATTGCCGATTTGCGATTGCCGATTTCACGGCACGCGAAGGGGGCGAGATTCAAGGCAATCTGAGCCGATGCCAGCGGCAAATTGGCAATCGGCAATTGGAAATCGACAATGATACAGATGCAGACCTCGCTGGAGGTCGCTGACAATTCGGGAGCGCGGCGCGTCGAGATGATTATGGGCATCGGTGGCGCAACCGGTGCGATTGCCAGTCTCGGGGATCGCATCAAGGTAACGGTAAAGGAAGCTTCGCCCGATGGCGCGATCAAAAAAGGCACGGTGCAGGACGCGGTGATTGTGCGCACGCGCAAGGAAGTTCGCCGGCGAGATGGAACTTATATTCGATTTGATCAGAACGCCGCGGTATTGATTAAGGAAGATGGAACGCCGATCGGTACGCGCGTTTTTGGACCCGTAGCCCGTGAGCTGCGCGACAAGAATTACATGAAGATTGTTTCCCTGGCGCCGGAAGTTATTTGAAGTAGCGCAATACCGACAGGCCGGAAAGCTCTAAAGAGATCAAAGATTAAGAAGAACGATCAGGTCGTGCTGATCGCCGGCCGTGATAAAGGCAAGCGCGGTCGCGTGCTGGCTGTGGCGCCGATTCGCGGCAAGGTGAAGATTGAAGGCGCCGGTATCATCAAGCGGCATCAGAAACCGGCCGGCAATCGCAGCGGCGGAATCATCGATAAGGAATCGTGGGTCGATATCTCGAATGTGCAGATTGTCGATCCGCAATCCGGCAAGCCTTCGCGCGTTGGGTATAAAACGGACGCCGACGGGACCAAATTCAGAGTGGCGACCGCGAGCGGGCACTCGATAGAAAAATAAAGTCCGGCAAACTTCAGTTTGTCGCTGACTGAACGTGACGAAAGATACGACAAACTGAAGTTTGTCGGACAAAGAGAATGGCCAGACTTAAAGAGCGTTATCAAAAAGAGGTCGCCCCGGCGATGGCGAAAGAATTCGGGATCAAAAACCCGATGGCCGTGCCGCGCCTGGACAAGATCGTCCTGAACATGGGGATGGGCGAGGCGATCGCGAATGCCAAAGTTTTGGACACGGCAGTCGAAGAACTGAAGGCGATTGCCGGGCAGAAGCCGGTGATCACTCGCGCGAAGAAATCGATTGCGAGTTTCAAGCTGCGCCAGGGGATGCCGATCGGCGTGATGGTCACGCTGCGCGGCGAGCAGATGTACGAATTCTTCGATCGGCTCGTGTCAATCGCGCTGCCGCGGGTAAGAGATTTTCGTGGCGTCTCGCCGAAAGCTTTCGACGGCCGCGGCAATTACACGATCGGAATTCGCGAGCAGCTCATCTTCCCGGAAATCGATTTCAATAAGGTAGACAAGCTGCGCGGCATGAACATCTCGATTGTGACCACGGCGCGCGATGACGATCAGGCGCGCTCGCTTTTGAAGGCGCTGGGAATGCCGTTCAGGGCGTAAAAACAAGTCAGAGGTCGGAGATCAGAGGTCAGATGCTCCGCCACGAGCCTTGCTGACATCTGATCTCTGACCTGATATCTGGATTGTTATGGCAAAAAAATCATTAATCGCGAAAGCCAATCGCAAGCCGAAATTTTCGTCGCGCGGATACACCCGTTGTAAGAGATGCGGCCGGCCGCGTGCGTATCTGCGGAAGTTTCACTTGTGCCGAATTTGTTTTCGTGAACTGGCGCTGGCGGGACAGATCCCCGGTGTCGTGAAATCTAGCTGGTAGAGGGAATTTGCGATTTTAGATTTTAGATTTGCGATTTGAAATGCTCACCGCGGGCTTCATTCAATCGCAAATCGGCAATCAAAAATCTGAAATCGCTTTACGGAGTAAAGCATGACTGATCCTATTGCCGACATGTTGGCGCGAATTCGGAACGCCGTCTCGGCCAAACATTCGCGTGTCGATATTCCGGCCTCAAAGTTGAAGCTGGAAATTGCCCGCATCCTCAAAGAGGAAGGCTATATCAACAACTTCGTCGTCAAGGGTGAAAGCGCAAAGAAAGTAGTGCGCATCTTTTTGCGCTACGATGCGCGGGGCACCTCTTCGATTACGCATCTCGCGCGTGTGTCGCGTCCGGGCCGCAGGGTCTACGTCGGCTCGCATGAAATTCCGCGTGTGCTCGGGGGCTATGGCGTCAATATCGTTTCGACTTCGCGCGGATTGATGAGCGGCAAGACGGCGCGCAAAGAAAACGTCGGCGGAGAGTTGCTGGCGGAAGTCTATTAACATTGCCGATTGCCAATTGCCGATTTTTGATTGATATCAATCGGCAATCGCAAATCGGAAATCGGAAATGAATTTATGTCTCGAATTGGCAAGAAACCGATAACGATTCCGAAAGGGGTCACCGTCAATATTCAAGACGATCAGCTTGAAGTGAAAGGCACCAGGGGAGTGCTGAAGACGCCGATTCCCGCAGGTATTACTTTTAAGCAGGAAGGGGAATCGCTGGTCGCTGAGCGATCGTCGAACGAACAGGCCGCGCTGCATGGATTGGCGCGCGCCTTGGCAAACAACGCCATTCAGGGCGTGACTGTAGGGTTTTCCAAACAGATGGATGTGGTCGGAGTTGGTTATAAGGCGGACGTGCAGGGAAAAAAGGTCGTTTTCTCTTTGGGCTATTCACACCCGATTGAGTTTCCTTTGCCCGAAGGTATTGAAGCTAAAGCTGAACGTCTGACGACCAAAGGAAGTATTCAGCAGTATCAAACGACTTTGACAGTTTCCGGTATCGACAAACAAAAGCTCGGCCAGGTGTGCGCCGAGATGCACAAACTGCGCAAACCCGACGCGTATAAAGGCAAAGGCGTCCGTTACGCCGATGTGCCGCTGAAATTGAAGCCTGGTAAGACCGGAAAATAGAATTTTAGATTTGTGATTTGCGATTTTGGATTTGCGAGCAAAGCGAATTTTAACTCGCACCAGTAACGACGAGAGCAATCGCAAATCTAAAATCAAAAATCGAAAACTCAAGAAATGGCTAATCGAAACAGAGCAGAAGTCAGAACGGCGGTCCATAAGCGTATTCGCCATAAAGTCCGCGGCACCACTGCGCGCCCGCGGCTGGCGGTCTACCGAAGTTTGAATCACATCTATGCGCAGCTCATCGATGATGAAAAGGCGCAGACGCTGGCGTCGGCTTCGACGACCGAGAAGACTTTGGGCGTAAAAACCGGCGGCAATATCGAGGCGGCGAAGAAGATCGGACAAACGATTGCCGAGCGCGCGCTGGCCGCGGGCATCAACAGCGTGGTGTTCGATCGGGGCGGTTATCTTTATCATGGCCGGGTCAAGGCTTTGACTGACGCCGCGCGCGCTGCCGGGCTCAATAAGGATGAGGCGCGCGAAGCTGAGGTGGAGGCTGCTGCGTCTCCGGCGACTAAAGCAGAAGAGGAAGCCGCCGCGAAACCCAAAAAATCCAAACCGAAAGTCCGGAAGGAAGCGAGCGCGCAGGAGAATAAATGAGGCAACCGAAACAGAGAATCACCGCACAGGGACTCGATCTGAAGGATCAGGTTATTTCGATCAATCGCGTGACCAAGGTGGTTAAGGGCGGAAAGAATCTTTCGTTCGCCGCGCTCGTGGTCGTCGGCGACGAGTCGGGTCACGTCGGCTTTGGCACGGGGAAGGCGCGCGAAGTTCCGCTGGCTATCAAAAAAGGTGTGGAAGCCGCGAAAAAGAATCTGATTCGCGTGCCGCTGATTGAAAATACTTTGCCGCATCAATTGATAGGCCGCTTTGGCTCGGGCCGCGTGCTGATGAAACCGGCCTCTGAAGGAACCGGCGTCATCGCCGGAGGCGCGGTGCGCGCGGTGATGCGGGCCGCCGGTGTGCGCGACGTGCGCACGAAGGTT